>JBFJMG010000051.1:0-7256 GCA_041634015.1 Nitrosopumilaceae archaeon | reverse complement strand
CAGATTATCCAATTAGTGCAAAGTAAAGCCTCAAAAGAATGGCAGGAGAGTTATCTCAATTATATCGAATCACTCAAACAGTTCAATTCCTACATAAGAGAATCCATAGTAGCCGCAAATAAGATCCAAAATTCCGGACTTTCTAATGAGGTTGATGTTAATATCGAAAAAATGAACGAATTCAAACGAAATTCACAACTGGCCATTGAGGCATCAGATGTGGCTAGACCATAATTAGCAAAATTTTACCTAACATTACTATTTTCAAAGGTTGGAAATCGTTAAAAAGGAATTTCGCTATAAATAAGGGATTGTCACAAAAAGAAAAAAAACTTGAAAAAAAGATAAAGGCATCTCCATCGAATAAGCTTTTAGTTATTTGTGTGGATAGAGATAACGACGTAGGTGAAAAAGCTGGAATAACTACTCCGGTTTTAGGAAGAGATGCGTGCATTAATGCTGCCCAACGTTTAGCTTTAGAAGATCCTGAGGATGCAGATTCAAATACAATTTTTTCAGCAATCAAAACATATGAAGATCTAATTAGCAAAGGGTATCAAGTAGAAGTAGTAACCATTGCAGGTACTGAAAATAGGGGTGTTCAAGCTGATGAAAAAATTCTAAGGGAGATTAAGGATGTACTTACGAAGTATTCAGCTGATGGCGCAGTCATTGTTTCAGATGGTGAAGATGATGAGAGCGTAATTCCTGTAATACAAAATGTAATTCCTGTGATTTCAGTGCAAAGAGTTGTAATGAAGGTTAGTAGAAGTGTAGAATATTCCTACGCTGTATTTGGGAAATATTTGAGAATGATTGCTTATGATTCTAAATATTCTAAGTTTTTTCTAGGTGTTCCTGGAATATTGTTGTTAATTGGGGGAATCGCCACTGTTGTCGGCTATACTGCTGAAATATTTGCAGTGCTTGTAAGCATTTTAGGAGGAGCATTTTTGATAAGAGCCTTTGACATAGATAGAGCATGGTCTAACTTGGCAAAACCTACACCAGCTGGTTTTATCCGGATGTTCACTCTAATAGCAGGAGTAATTCTTATTTTATCGTCAATACCTGCAGGTATTGCCAAAATAGACAGTGAACTTATCCAACCAGAAATTGAACTAGTAAATATCGTAACCAACAAGGTAGTAGTTGGTCAGTTCATTTCTGGGGCTTTACCAATTTTATGGGTTGGAATCGGTTCAATATTTGCGGGTATTTTATTAAGTAATTTGCTAGGTAGAATTCCAAGGCAAATCAGCGATACTTTGAGGTTGATTGTACTAGGCGCGCTTTATCCTACGGTAGGCCAATTTACGAGTATCCTAATCAATGAAGATAGTTCACTAACACTAATCCCACCTCTTTTAGCGGGTTTAGCGGCAACGATTATTTCCGCTGTAATTTTGTTTAGGATATACAGAAATCAAAAGGCGCAAACGTCATAAAAAAATTTAAAATCAACAAGGCTAAAAATTTAGCTTAATAGTAGGCTATTTATCAAAAACACTGATATCTATTGGGTTTCATTAAAAAAGGTGATTAGCGACTTTGGATGTAAAAGATACGCTTTTTCAATTATCAGGGCTCTACAAATTTTATTCTCGGAGACTTGAAAAAGAAATTCTCAATGGAGACATTCCAAAACATGTTGCATTGATTCTTGATGGAAATAGAAGATGGGCAAAACGTAATCTCAGTTTTCAAAATCAAGGACACTTTAAGGGGGCAGATGCTGTGGAAAATCTTCTTGACTGGTGTGAAGAATTTGATATTAAAATTATTACTTTATACGCACTTTCAGCAGAAAATTTGAAAAGAGAGGATAAGGAGCTTGAATATATTTTCGATTTAATAAAAACTAGATTAGAAAAACTCTACAATGATCCAAGGATTCATAAAAACAAAATGAGGGTTATCGCGATAGGGAAAATTGAGATATTACCTGAATCTATCAAAGAAATCTTAAAAAAATTAGATGATGCTACTAAAAACTATAATGAACATTTTCTCAATATTGCAATTGCCTATGGGGGGCAAGACGAATTAGTAGATGCAGTGAAGAAAATTGGAAACCAAATAACAACAGGAAAACTTACTGTCGATGAAATCAACAAAAATGTGATAGAATCAAATCTATATACCTCACATCTTCCGCAATCCTCTCCAGACATGATTCTGCGAACATCTGGTGAAAAAAGGCTCAGTGGTTTCTTATTATGGCAAAGTGCGTACAGTGAATTAGTTTTCATGGATATTTTTTGGCCCGGATTTAGAAAAATTGATTTGATGAGGGCTATTCGAACTTTCCAAAAACGAAAAAGGAGATTGGGAAAGTAATAAAAAAGTGGCGTATGTGATTTGAAGGAAAAATCTGCGGGTACAGTAATCTATAAGCAAACAAAAGAGGGTAGGAAATTTCTCCTTCTTCATTATCCCTCGGGTCATTGGGACTTTGTAAAGGGAAAAATGGAAAAAGGAGAAAATCCAACTGAAACTGTAATAAGAGAAACCTTTGAAGAGACTGGAATAACTGATTTAGAGTTCGTTGATGGTTTTGAGGAAAATATTGAATACAATTTTCAATTTGAAGGAACGTCAATTCATAAAACCGTTGTTTTTTTTCTGGCAAAAACTAATACCAACAAAGTAACAATATCTCATGAGCATCAAAATTATTTATGGTTAGATTTTGAAGAGGCGTTATCTAAAATAACATTTGAAAATGCACGGAGAGTTCTTTCCAGAGCTAACAAACTACTTGGTAATGGTTTGTAATTGTAAATTATGTGCCATCTCAGAAGGATTTTTTGAATTTAGAATAGTTCTTCCAACAATTAAAAAATCAGATCCTGCATCAAGCGTTTCTTGTACGGTTCCTCCTTGAGTTCCTACGCCCGGAGAGTAGATATTTAACTTATTTTTTGCCTTTGTTCTACAATACTTAATTATTTTAGGAAAAGTAGCACCACAAATAATTCCATCAACTTTTTGGGTAAGTGCCCAATCCAAAAAAATTTCATAAAGTTTCTTCTCTCGATTTTGTAATTTTACTTGAATTTCATAAGAAAATCGTGCCTCAGGAGCGCTCATATGGCACAAGGAAATTATTCCCTTCTTCTTCCGGTGTGCTGAAATTGTCAGTTTTTTTAAATTTTCCAAACCCATTATTGGGTTGACAATCACGGCATCAAAACCACAACTCCAAAGATGCTCTGTCGTAACCTTGTTTGTATTTCCGATATCATTTAATTTTATGTCTGCAATAGTTTGTAATCCATAAGTATGGGCAAGTTTGTTAATTCTGATCAGTTCCTTTGAACCAAGTGGGAGTAGTAAGTGAAAATTGAATTTTAATCCACAAATGTATTTGTTTAAGGTTTTGATGTTTTTAGTAGTAATTGATTCTAGATTTGAAACAGAATTATCGTAGTCATTAGCTAGAATAATTTTTCCATTTTCCCTGGAGATTTTCTTAATTCTAGTTTTGAAATTGGTCATCATCAACCAAGGGATGTGACCCTCTTAATTTTATTATTTTGATATAGGAATACCCATGTTCACTGGGATCGTTTACAAAAGTAGGTTCAACACCATTATTAGTTGAATATTTTAGGAATGATTTGTCAGGTTCCTGTTCTAGTGATACATGACAAAAATAAGAGTTACCTTCTTCGTTAAAATTTAGAAACACACCAACTAGGTATCTACCATTATGTTCAAATGAAAACAAGGGGAATGGAGCTTCTTCAAATCCATAACTAAGTTTAGCCAGACTTGCCAAATCTTCTAGCTCTATGGGATGATATTTGTCGGCGGTCCCGTTACCAGCTTTAAGCGATTCAGGGAGTCTTTTTATTTTTACAATGGGTGAGTATAATTTTGCATTGTCGGTTGTAGAATTTACAATGTTTGATTCTTCTTTTCCTCTGTTAAATCCATACGAAAGATAATGACCAAAATGCTCTATTGGAGTGTAGTAAATAACTGGTTTTTCCTTCAGCAAGTCCATTTGAACTGACAGGACCTTTTTTCCATTATGCTCATGCAAAAATGAGACGCGTGGAGCACGCTCAAGGGCACATACAAGTCTTGAAAATTCAAGTGTTGATGCTACTTCAATATAGCGAGGTAACTTATCCACGGAGTGTTAAAAACATCAACCAAATTAAACTTAACCTTAAAAAATATGGCCGAATTATTTTCGCCTATCAATGATATCATTAATCGTGGGTCCAGTGCCAATCAGCGTTACAGGTACTGAGAGTTTTGATTCTATTTCTTTTATGAAGGATTTAGCCTCACTTGTTAATTCATCATAGTTAGTTTTACCCGCACACTGTGGAAACCTTACGTCTAACTTTGTAATGGCAATTTGGGTTGCCCCATTAAGCATGATGGCTCTACTAGCGAGCCTAAAATTAAATTCAGCCGCACGCCTAGGACGTCCTGTGACTGTCCCAAATTCGGCCCACCCTTTGGTCTTAGTTTCCTCTGCGCCTAGCTCATTGTCAAGCGGTCCCGTTCCTACACGTGTCACGTATGCTTTGAAAACAACGATTACCTCATTTACCTTGGTGGGTCCCAAACCTACATCTGCACATATGCCTGAAGCCGTGACATCTTTTGAAGTTACAAATGGATATGTTCCATGCCATAAAGAAAGGAATGTTCCCTGTGTGCCCTCGACTAGGATATTTTCATTTGCGGCTAAGGCGGAATTTATCGAATTTGGAACATCTACTAGGTATGAAGAAAGGGATTCGATATCTTTTGCGAGTTTAAGGATTCTCATGGCTCTATCAGCATTTGCTGGTCCTGTTCCTGATCCGGTGCTTCCAATTTTCTCCTTAAGATCTCCTTTTGAGTCCCTTTGTAGGTGAGCGTCTTCGATGATCCCGCAATTAGTATCAATAAACGCACGTCCTTTTGTATTAAAATCATTAATTTCGTTAAGAAGAACTTTGGGATTTACAACAACACCTGGTCCTATCATGATTTTAGCATTTTTGTTCAAAAATCCACTAGGCAACATGCGAACTTTGTAAATTTTTTCGCCATCCTTAATGGTATGTCCTGCATTTGGACCAGCACCACCTCTTACAATTATTTGTGGATTATCCTTATTTGCAAGATAAGAAATGATTTTACCTTTTCCTTCATCGCCAAAGAATCCACCAACTACAACTGTTGCAGGCACATACCTGAGCGTCATCATGGTTTATTTAAGCTAAAGCGACTTTGATCGAATTAATATCACGGGTAAAAAAGGTATGATTAATTGTCGGAACCAAATTACGCCGGAAATATTATTGTAAATTTAGCAAGTTTACCTGATTTCCTTAGAAAACCGATTTTAAAGAAAAGGATGATCGAGTTTTTTTCCATGTCGAGTCCAGAAAAGATTGAAGTTATCAATAATGCTCTTGAGGCGGGGCCAACTATTCCCTTTGCAAATTTTTCAAAATTATTTAAAACATGGCTAGAAATTTTAACATCATTGGATGGACAACAACGCCGAGAATTATTTGAAGCCTATATTAATGAGGTATTAAGATCCCCACAGAAATTAATTATGTTTAATTTGGATGGAATTTTTGAAATTTTTCTAACCCTTGACAAAGATAAAAGGAAAATAATTGCAGAGACAATAAAAACTATAATTTTAGATCTAACCCCTGACAATAAAAAAAAAATATTTTTGTTAATCCCAAATGCCGCTAGAGAATCTATTGGGGTTTAGTTTCAGGATTTCGGTTATCTTCATCTGAATAGTCAACTACTCCACCCTCAGGTGTAAGCACTCCAGCAAAAATTTTCTCATGTTTTTTGAGAACCTTTCTATGATCCGCCATTGACATGTCCAATCTCAATTCATTCATCACCATAATTCTATATTCTTTCCATTCATTCCAACATTTGGAACAACAAGGATATTTTTCAGCTTGGGATTCTAACTGTTCTCCCTCAGATATTGGGTTTTTACACTTGGTGCAGGTTCTGCTCATTATCTAATTGAGTTTTCCGTCTATTTTTATCCTTTTTCCATGAGAAACCAATTATAGCATCTCTATGAATGCATAGTGTGAAAATTAAATGCCCCAAATGTAAAAAGGAGGCAGAACTATCTCCGGATTTCTCTTATGTTCAGTGTAAGAGTTGCGAATTTGAAATGAGTTACGGAGAATACGTAAAATTTGTAGCACACAACGATGTAACATATTCAGATATTCTTGGTGATTACACAGGAAGTACCGAAGGACAATCAGCAGGCACCCTAGATGAATGGGATTAACTATCAAGTAAATTGATTCATTATCTTAAAATAATTAGTTTCAAAAGTTGTGTTTAGATATTGGAATTTCTTTTAGAAAATATTTTGAATTTAATCGGATTCATCGTAGGACTTGCTATCGGAATCATGTCATATTTTGGTTTCAGAAATACAGGGAGTCCCACATTATTCCGACTATCTATAGCATTTTTTTCTATATCCGTTGGTTTTTTTGTAATTTGGTCTGGCTATATTCTAGAAGATTTTGTTATAAAATCTGGACAAATTGAAAGATGGGTTCAAACTTTGGGAATTGGAATTCAAACGGTTGGTTATTTTTTTATTGCATTCTCACATACAATCAAATCATTTTTTCCAAAATCAAGGTATTTCAGATCAATTGGAGTATTTCCATTATTTTTAGTATCTGCAATTCACATTGAAAATATTTTTAGATCAATTTCTTTTATTCTCTTGGTTTACGGCGCAATTGAAACATTTTTGTCGTATATTGAAAATAAAAAAAAAGGCGCAATTTTTGTTGCCCTTGGTTTATCCATGTTGGCTTTTGGCGAATTTTTAGGATGGTACTCTTTTGTATTTCCTGAATCGGTCCTCTATTATCTCTCAATAGGCTTCAAAATCGTCGGACTAATACTTCTCTTCATCCCGGTTAGTAAAGTACCATTAACTAAAATCAAATTTGATGAGGATCTTTAGGAAATTTAATTTAATCTAGCCTCAATTTTTCCAAAATTCATGAAGTCAAAATCTTTTATCTATATTGTATATTCGAAAATATCTTGTAACTATCATATTCACAATGATAAGTTGGTTTGAGGGTAGTAGCAGTGTCAGAATATAGAACCCATTTGAAAATTATTGGAGATATTTTAGTTACCACAAGAGATGATGCACAAGATGAGAATGGAGCCACTGTAACATACCTAATTAGAAAAGCAAACATTTCTCACGTAAGGAT
>JBFJMG010000050.1:0-7452 GCA_041634015.1 Nitrosopumilaceae archaeon | reverse complement strand
TACGCAAATTTACATAACTGATAGGCAAATCCAATTTAACCAAATCCTTTAGAAAATTAAAAAAAGCCACAATAACTAATTGGCGGCAAAACGATCACCTAAAAGACGAGCTAAAAAACGGACCACAAAGACTCGCACTAGCAAAAAGCGAGCAACAAAAAGACGTACCACAAAAAGACGTACCACAAAAAGAAAGACAACAAGACGTGCATCCAAAAAAAGACCAGCTAAAAAACGAACCACAAAAACAAGAAAAACTACAAGACGCGCCAAGAAACGAACTACAAAAAGACGAAGTACTGGTAAAAAATTATCTTATCGTGTAAGAGAAATTCCTGTTAAAATGATAACTGTTTGGAAAGAAGCACAAGCTCGAACCCTGGATAAGGAGGGAATTCGTGAGCTTGCAAAATCAATTAGAAACGAAGGACTGCAGAATCCCCCAATGGTCCAAAAGGCAGGAAGGGGGGAGTATCTTTTGATGTCTGGCCAGCGTAGACTAGCAGCCCTTAAAAAACTCCGATACAAGAAAATTCCCGCTCTGGTTTTGGCCAAAGGATTTGATTTAGAAAATGCAAAGGCAGCATCTGTAATTGAGAATCTCCATAGGACAAACATGAACGCACGAGAAATGGCAAACTCTTGCGCATTTTTGGCAGAAAAAATGGGCAAAGCAAAAGGTGCAAAATCCCTTGGGATCTCAATGAAGACATTTAAAAAATACCTAGGTTTTGCAGGAGTGCCAGACCAACTAAAAGATCTTGTTCCAAGCAAAATCTCAAGGGACAATGCTGTGAAGCTATACCAATTGATACCAAATCTAAACAAGGCAATTGAAATCGCAAATAGGTTGGGACGATTAGATGGAAAAACTCGCAGGAAGTATCTAGATGCACTAGAAGATGATCCACGAGCAACTCATGGAACTCTGTTGAGTCGTGCCAGACGACTCAGTGCCCGAAAAACTGTTCCAGTAAAACTTTCAGCAAGACAAGCAAGAGGATTGCTGCGACAGTCAGAAAATAGGGATCTAGAGCCACAAGAGCTTGCAAAGACAATTGTTTCATCATGGCTTTCCAAAAAAGGATACTAGATTCTAAAATTTCTTAAATACTAATTCACGCATTTTTGTTTATGGTGGTCTCGTAATGGAGATTATGGGTCGTGGATTCCGACAGATACTACAAGAAACACCAATGTATATTCAAATTTTTAAAAAATTTGCCGGATATCGATTATTTAACAAACGCAGTCCACTTTATGGTTCTGCAGATATTATTAATGTCTGTAATTTGCATTGCTCTCATTGCTACTGGTGGTTAAACAGAAAAGAAAACGAGGAGCTAACAGTTGAGCAATGGAAAAAAGTAATTGATGAAAAATTCAAAAAGCAACACGTCTTTATTGTAACTCTAGTTGGAGGAGAGCCAATGATGCGACCTGATGTTGTTGAATTGTTTGTCAAGGAATTTCCAAAAAGAGCGTGTGTTGTTACAAATGGAACGTATCCGATACCGCGCCTTGATGGAATCTATTTTTACTGGATATCAATTGATGGGAATCAAGAGATTCACAATGAGATAAGAGGTCAAGATGCATGGCAAAAGACAAGAAAAAACGTGCTTGATTATGTACAAAATGGTAATCCCAAAGCATGGAAGGACATTTGGATTACCATGACTATAAACTCAAAAAACTACAAAACAGTAAAAACTGTAATAGAGGATTGGAAGGATTATTCAAATAAAATTGGATTCCAGTTTCATACTCCCTTCATGGAAGGTGACCCACTATGGCTTCCATTTGGTGAGGAGAGAACAAAAGTAATTGATGATATTATTGCAATGAAGAAAAACTCCTACAAGGACTATATCATAAACCCAATTGAGCAGCTGGAGGTAATGAAGAAAAGCTGGGGTGGAAAGGGAACAACTCCAATTGATTGTCCAACATGGGCAATTCTTTCAGTGGATCACTTGGGCCGAGAAAAAAGACCGTGTTGTATTGGAAGTGCAGAAAAAGATTCTATGAGTCCAAGATGTGAGGAATGCGGTCTGGGATGCTATTCTGTTCTCTTAGGCTATGGCATGAAGGGCTAATTTTTCAAAGACTTGCAAAATGAAGTGCATTTGCAGCCTTTGACTAGACATCTCCCATTTCCTTCAAAATGTGCTGATTGATTGTGAAAGCAGCCTGATTTTACATTATAGCACTTCATCTGAAAATAAATAAAAAAACTTGCTTATCTTTATTTGGATATTCCTACTGAGAATCCCTCACAACATCGTGCATCTTTCCAATATGCTGAGAAAGTTTAATCAGATCTTCACCAAAATCCCTTCCGCAATAAATGCAATGAAATTGTAGGCTCGACACAAAAAACCTCTCTACTCTTTTAATAAAAAACTTTCTCAAATTATGATTAACCGTAAATTATGCAATATTCGCAATCGCAAACTGGCTGTTCTTTGGTTTTTGCAAGACATTTTTTGTGTTGTCCTGCTTGACATTGCACACAAATTTTATCAAGGTTTTCAACCTTTGAATATTTCTTTGATTGATCAAAGCCAAATCCACCATCTTCTGGTCCAACCATGTATCTCTTAGGTATTATCTAGTATTTTTACTTGGTTGGAATTATGATAAAATTGCTTTAGAAATTGTTTCTTTTAGTTCTTTTTTGTGGGTCTCAATTACTCCTCGAATCTCAAAGGTATCAGCATAGGATCCTGCTGCAGACCTTGTTGCTTTGACTAGATAATGCAATGCTCCTTCTTCTATTTTACCAACATAATATCCATAAAGAAAATCAACCTCACTTTGGCATTTCCATACTTGCTGAACCTTCAAAAAAGTCTGATTGATTTCAGAGGGAATTTCTTTTATCCTATTTTTTATGTACTGGTCCAATGATCTTCGAATGGCAGAGTCTTGAAGCATTATAGTAATTTGAATAAGGAATTATTTGACTGTTAATCATCTGTTTTTTTTAATTTAGCATCATCTGGGATGGTGTCTTTTTTGTCCCAAAGATGCATGGTTCCCCTCAACATAAAGGCACCAACAACTATTGCAATAATCCCGCTTACAATAAATGCACCAAAAGTTCCTAACGGACCGAACCAACCCATGGCTCTTTTATTTACTTCATTTGTAATCAACCTTTTTGTTTTGAGTATTTACATTCAATAATCAGATGGTTTTAGGGATCCTATTGGCTTCGGCAAAAAACATTGCAATCTGGATTGGAATAATTGGGGGAGGAATAACATTGTTCTTCTTTTATGGAATAGCAGCAGATTTTATGCGATAGGACACGAATTTTTATAAAAAAAAGCTACTGTTTTTTAAGAATTGGCAAGAAATTAGGCATACGACCTTGACACCGCCCCAGACTCAAAGATCATTGGCAAATGTATGTTTATTTTGCAATGAGACTCTAAGTGTCCCCACAATGTGTAAATTTTGTGGGTTTAAGTTTTGTAATGAACATCTTGCAACTGAAGGTCATCAATGCATCAAAACACGATACGTCGAGTACATCAAAAGAACGCAGACACCTCCAAATGTTGCAACAGGTAAATTTCGAGTCTCTTGTATGGTTTGTGGCTATGTATCAAAAAAACCAACAGCTATTGAGTATGCTGGAGAGGACTTGATTCAGCACACGCAGATGATCGGGTGCACTGGGAATATCTTTTTAGAAGAGGCAAACTCCCAAGAAGAAATAACAAAAGAAGTAAGTCTTACTCAAAATGAAACAGAGTCTAATTTAAAACCACAAATACAAAACAACAACTCTGCCCAACAGTCAACTCCTACATCCATTGTAGAACAAATTCTCAAGGTCGCATCCTTAAAAGAAAATGGAATGATATCAGAAGAGGAATTCATCTTTATCAAAAAGGAATTAATCAGTAAACTAAAGTAAAAATTCTTTACCTTCTATTATTAACTTTAACAAAGATGCCAAGTATCACACACGAGATTGCAAATCTTTTATCTGCACAAAAATTGGGTTATGTTGCAACAATTAATCCTGATAACACTCCGAATTTATCTCCCAAAGGAACAATAATTCCCTGGGAAGATGGACTTGCCTTTGCAGATATTAAATCCCCTCAGACAATTTCTAATCTCAAAGAAAACCCAAATGTTGAGATCAACGTAGTCGATCCTCTGGCAAGGAAAGGATTTCGTTTCAAGGGAACTGCCATTCTTCTTAACAAAGGAGATCAATACCAAAAAATTCTCTTACGCTACAAAGAACAAGGAATCAAAAGCAAAATCAGAATCATCGTTTTGGTAAAAATTGATACCATCAAACCAATTACCTCGCCTCTGTATGACTTGGGATTCAATGAAGAAGAGATCAAAAAACGCTGGAAGCAGCATTATCTGTCCTCTTAGGACTTTTTCTTCTTTGACCTTAATTTTTCTAATTTTTCCTTAGTTTTTTGGTGCTCATCTCGTTCTTTTTTTAATAAAATATTCACAGTCTCTACTTCCTTTTCTGCAATACTTAGCTTGGTTTTCATAGAGGCCACCACGGCACTTGCAGCTTCTATTATCTGCTTTGTGCTCTCTTTTTTCTCAAATGATGATATTTCTTTTTCAATAAACTCCTCCTCTTTTGTTGGAAGCGTAATTGCTTTTCCTGATTTTATGGCAGATTGCATTTTTAGCATTTCATGTTTTGCAGCCTCTATTTGCAACCCCGTGTTGTGAAGCTCAGTCTCTGCCTCTGTTTTTTTCATCTCTATTTTATCATAAACTGACTGGGACTCTTCGAGTTTTCTTTGAATTTCTTCCAACTCTTGATTTGCTTTTTCAATTTCAGAATTTGTACTCAAAAGTTTATCACTAATTTGTTTTGATTCTTGTATCTTGCTTGATTTTACCTGTATCTCCTTTTGAATTGATTCAAGGTCATTTTTTGCAGAGATTAGTTTTGAGGATATCTCACCGTGTTCTTTTTTGATTTTATCGAGCTCTTCTTTTTTTTCGTTTAACTCTGATTTTGCAGACATTAAATTTGCAACAGCTGAATCGTATTCTTCCTTTACACTAGATAGTTTCTTTGAGATAGACTCGTAACTTTCAGTTTTTGTTTTAATCTCTTTTTGTAAATAATCTAATTCGTTTTGAAACTGTTCTTCTTTAATCTCAGTTGGGCTTTTTACTTTAACTTCTGATGTCTCTATCTGATCGGAATCTTCTTTTTTTGATTTTCTAAATAATCTCATAGTCTCTTTGTCTCCCCATTTTCTAAAATGATAAGCATTTCTAAGGTGTCCTTCTCTTTCCTCTTACAAAATTAATGTAAAAACCTAATCCTCCCACTACAAATCCAAAAACTATGGCAATTATTCCTAGTTCTGGTTGCTCGCCAAGGTAAACTGGAGCAGTGACAAAGATAAGGGCGCCCAAAATAATTAGAAAAAACCCCCCGCTGCGAGATTTGTTGTGAGCACTATGGGCCATAATTAATCAGTATAATTTGAAATCATTTTTGAGATTTTTGCTCTTCCGATATCTGAAATGAATGGGCCAATTTTTGGACCTCGTGTACTGCCCAAAATAATTTGATAAAGTACCTTAAAGAAATCCCTTGGGGCAACTTCGTGCTTTTTTGCAATCTGATAAATGGAATTTTGAAGATCCTCCGGTTCATTTGGTTCCTTGAGAAGCTCAGATAGTTCTCGCAAAGCTTGTTTTGTTTTTTGGTCAAGTGTGATTTCTATTTGCGCCGGTTGATCAAAGTCATCTGCATAATTTCCTGCAAGCTCTATTAGTTGCTCTATTTTTGGATCAGGATTTTTTATGGCGCCATAGTCGATTAATTTTTTCATCACGCGTTTTACTCGGTCTTCTTTGAAAATTTTTCCAAGCTCTACTAACAATCTATAATTGACTTGAACTTGTGGATTTTTGGGTGGATTTAACAGGTTTACATATTCATACAAGCCCATTGATTTTACTAATCTTGCAGGATTGTCTATTTTGATTTTTTTAAAAAAGATGTTTTCAAGCTCGTTGTACTCATTCATCAATGATGGAATATCATCAAATCCAAGCTCCCTTGCACCTGTTATTCGTTTGTAAAGTAATAACAAAATTGATTGTGGTGTCCCATACTGTAGCCATTTTTGCGATGTTACAACATTTCCTAGGGATTTTGAGATCTTTTTTCCACCTTTATCTAAGAACATTTCATATTTTACATGATGTGGATGTGGATACTTGAGAATCTCATCTGAGACCCAGTCATTAACCTTGACTGAATCCATGATATCTTTTCCGTATGCCTCAAAGCGAATATCAAATGCCTGCCACCTTGCTGCAAATTCTACCTTCCAGGCAAGTTTTCCAAGATCTTTTGAAATATCTGCTTCTCCTTTGTGGCCGCAGCCTGAAATTGTTTTATCTCCTATTGTGGCATCATGGCATGAGAATCTTACTTTTCTTTCATCAGAAAGATACTCTGTTGCCTCGGCAGTGTATAGTCTGTCACAATTTGGGCACACAGGAAAATAAGGCAGATATTCTTGAAATTTTTCTTGGCCTACAAGGTCTGCAATTTTGTCACCAATTTTTTTTGCGTTTGACAAAATAACATGAATTTGTTTTGCAAGGAGTCCTTTCGAGTAGGTATCTTTTGCTCGCTTGAAGGTGTACTTTATTCCAAGCTTGTCTAATCCATCTAGGAGTAAGCTGCTCATATGCGCACCATACGAATCATGGCAATCAAACGGATCGGGAATTAACGAGACCGGTTTTGCCAAATGCTCTGATAATGACTCCGGAAATCCCTCTGGAATTTTTCGCAAACCATCAAGGTCATCTGAATATGCAATTAGCTCTGATTTGTAGCCAAAGTTCTCTAGTGCAAGCTTTACTCCGTATGCTCTTACTGCATCTCCTAGGCTTCCAATGTGTGGGATGCCAGATGCCCCAAGACCACTTTCAACTCTAAGAAGGTCAGTGCTTCTTCCAATTGATTTTTCTCGCTCTACTAGTTCGGATGCAAGTTTGTCTATCCATGTTCCCTTTCCAATTACTGTCTGCTCAGACATGTGAGTACCCTTAGACTAGAGATTTGGCCATATAAGGACCATACAAAGAGTAACCTAATTTTTGATAATACTTTCTTGTACCAACTGCACTAATCACTAGAATTTTTTTTGCGTTGAATTTTTCTTTTGAGATTTTTTCAGCCTCACTCATTAAATTTTTACCCAAGCCAAAGTGCTGAATTCCATCGTCTTCTCTTTTTCCTATCTTTTGGGATTTGCCCAAAACGTGTAGTTCTCGCACAATGCATGTGTCTTGCGAAATTTCTTTTCTATGGGCTTTTGGACTAGGGTGTCGCAGTCTTAAAAATCCATAAACAGAATCATCTGAATCATCATATGACAAAAAGACTTCCTCTCCTTCTGATGAGAAATAGTT
>JBFJMG010000049.1:0-7589 GCA_041634015.1 Nitrosopumilaceae archaeon | reverse complement strand
TGATATTCATAAGAACCGTTATCATCTACCTCGGTTTGGGCAAAATGAACTGCGCCAATATTATTTCCTGGAATGTTTTGTCCGTTATTATCATATATTTGGATAATTACTGGATAACCTTCAACGTGATTAGAGATTTTTCCCTCTACAAAGCCCCATGGCAATGAATTGTTCTCTGGGATATTCATAGAAATAATTGTTTTTTCCAATCCAATGGTTGTATCAAGAGGAATTACCGTTGTCTCTGAATTTGATTCTTGAGCAAACGATGCTGAACCAAATGACGTGGTTAGAAGTACAAAGGCAACAAAGCTAGCAAAAATAATTCCTTTATTGTTCATTTAATTCATCACCAAATATTTCTATTAAAAACTTTTTTCCTAATTTACTAGACACTCAAGTCCAAAAGCAATAATCAAATATTAAGCTGACGTAGGAATTATACTATTGATATGATACAAAAAGATCCCACAGAAATTTGTTCATGTAAATGTCATTTTGGGGGTGCAGTTAGCTGTCCTAGTTGTAAAACTACACATAATCAAACCAATTGTTCTCATTGCAAAAATTAGTTAAAAATACTATTACTTTTGTTTTGAAGCCAAAACTTTAAGATTTGCAAGTTCAGACTTTAATGCTTCAATTTGGACAAGTGTTTCAAGATTCGCAATTTCTCCTTTTAGTCGTTCAATTTCACCGTCTTTTAGCTTAACTTTGTTTTTTAATTCTTCAAGCTCATTAGATAATTCGGATTTTGCCTCATGAATATTGATTTGGTCGACTTTTTTTCCGGTTGAAGTGTAAACTTGTCTTGTAATTACAGTGGAATTATGGTTTTTTTTTTCTTCGTGTTCAGACCCATGATATTGTGCCATAAAATCTGCACTTTTTTGTGAGATCCATACTGAAATTACTAAAAACCACATAATGGGTACTGCCATTAAAAATACAAAGTTAAGTACAGGAAACATTGGGACCATGATGAACCAAAGAAAAGATAAAACGGCTGCAAAAACACCCATTACCAAAGTTGCTAGGTGGTTACGTGCATAACCCATAATAATCATCCAAAATTTTCTAGTTTAAAACAGTTGTGCTGAAAACGAAAAATGATATTGAAAATTAAAAGAAAAGAGACCTACTCTTCGCTGTTTTTACCAGTACTTGGGGATAGTTTGGCGGTCTCTGATTGTAAAATTTGAATTTTTTCAAGAAGTTCATTTCTTAGATCTCTAGCTACTCTTCTAACGGTTGGTCTTGGTACTCCAAGATCACTTACGACTTTGGTGTAAATGTCTTGTTTGTCAGTGACGCCCTTATCTAGATAAGAATTAATCGCTTCTTTAATTATCGAGGATTGATTTGTGCGATTCACGATTAATTCATTTTAATTGTTCTATATAAGACTATTACTTTCTTATTTTGAAATTTGGTCAGCTGGGTTGATAAACCATTGTAGGTTTAAAAAAAAAATTAATTCGATCGGGATAGAAAAATTATAAATAATCCGAATAGGTTTTTTCAAAAAAACGTATGACCCTAAGACTCTGTAAAAAAGAGCCCTTTGTTTGTGTCTAATAATTTTTAAACGATTTATAAAACCAATTTTCTGATATACGAAATTCGTTATGACAAAAGACTCTTATGATTACTTTATCTAGTCTACAGATTGACCAACGCGATTATAGAAACAAATCACGGAAAAATTGAATTTACATTACTGCCTGACATTGCACCAGAAACTACTAGAAACTTTGCAAAATTAGCAAAATCTGGCTTTTATGATGGGACATTATTTCATCGAGTTATACCTGGATTTATGATTCAAGGAGGGGATCCCAACACCAAAGAACCTGATAAAACAAAATGGGGTACTGGAGGTCCAGGTTATACGATTAAAGCAGAATTTAATTCAAAGTCTCACAGACGTGGTATTGTTTCTATGGCCAGATCAATGGATCCAGATAGTGCAGGCTCACAATTTTTCGTTGTGACTACAGATAGTACGTTTCTTGATGGTCAATATACTGTATTTGGAGAGGTAACAAGCGGAATGGATACTGCAGATAAGATTGTCAATCTACCTAGAAATAACAATGATTGTCCTTTAGAGGATGCAAAAATATTGCGTATTGTAATTAATGAATAGTGATCCATTGAAAAATTTTCTGCCCATTTTGATTATTTTTTTTACTGTAATGTCAATGCCAGTTGCCTTTGGACAAATTACATTGGGAGAACCTGCTTTGGTGACAGACGTTCAAGTAACCATAACAAAAGAGGGTAAAGTGCATGTTATTCATGAGTTAAAAGGTAGTTCAAATACGGTTACGTTTAATTCGATAAAAGGAGATGTATCTAATCTCAAAGTAATTGATGTTGATGGTAACGAGCTCCAATACGCGACTACCGGTGGTGAGTCCATAGGAATAATGGTATTTCCCTCAAGAAGTGATATCTTAGTGGAATATGATCTGGATAATGTACTTTTTTTAAATGATGGGACGTGGAAGATGGACTTTCGTTATCTACAAACTGTAGTGTTTAATCTTCCAGAAAATCTAGACATGATTTTTGTAAATGATATTCCTGTTCTTTTAGATGAGACAAATTCAATTAGGTGCCATGGATGTCAAATGGTTCTAGAGTATTCCTTTAGCGAACCAGTAATTACTGAGAAAATAAAATGGGAGGATCAAAATTTTGAATTAAAAATACAGAGTTTTGGAGAAATTGATTCTTTTAATTTTAATCAAACAACAAAAAGTATTAGTTTTGATTTTAAAGGCGAAAGCCAATTTTTAACGCTGGTAATTCCTACAAGTTTTCTAGGAAACCCTTATGAGGTTTTTTTAGATGATGAGAAAATTTTCAAACATGAGTTTTTTCAAAATGAGACCCATGCCTGGTTAAATGTAAGACCTGCCAATTCTGGAACCATAACTGTGATAGGAACAACTGTAGTTCCGGAATTTTCAATTTTTGCTCCCTTGTTTGTTGGATTGGCAGCTGTGATAATAATGCAATTTAAAAATAAAATTATTCTCCGCTAGAGCCACAAGAACAAAATCCATATTCGTCAATTCTAACGTTGCATATAGGGCATTTTTCACCATAGTCAACTTCCCATGGTTCTTTTCCAAAGAGTCTAAAATGATCATCTATCTCAATTGGAATCTCCCTTTTTTTTGGCATGAGTTTAGTTGGCCAACAAACTATAATAAATTATTAACAAGGATTCATTACTGGTATTATGGAATGTGGATGTCATTGCATCAAATGCGGAAGCACAGACCTTTCATCAAAGCAGATAGGTAAAACAGAAAGCGATGGGTACTTTGATATGCATCATACGTGTAATAGCTGCAGTACACATTTTGATCACTTAGATGGAGATACATTTGAAACATGTAAAATTTGCAGTTTTAATTCTAGTTAGCTAGTAATGCTTGCTTTAAGAAATAATGTGCTCTGTTATCTTGCATAACTTTGAGAATTTCACCAGTAAAGGCCATTTTTGCCAAAACAGTTGACACATCCAAAGGACTTGCACCCCAACCATATTCACGAAGCTGCTCTACTGTCTCTGTTACTGTTCGATTAGTATCAAAAAACGATTTGGAGGCCAGAAAATGAATTTTCTCTTTAATTTCACTCATTGGAATCTGGACTGGTTCATTAAACTCTGGTTCGTATGCTTCTGCATCATCTAGTGCATCAAGCGAATCTAGATTTGATTTGTAATTATCAGTCATCTGTTCTAGTTTGTCAAGGGAACGGTCATCAAAGACCATTCTTGCCTTGTTTTCTTGAATGTGTTTAGTTACGCCATCAATTACTTCTCCTATTGTTTGATTATCAACATAAAAGTCACGAGAGTCTATCTCAACTTCGTTCTCGCCGAATTTGATTCTGATTTTTGCCAAC
Source organism: Nitrosopumilaceae archaeon (assembly GCA_041634015.1). Classification (GTDB taxonomy): domain Archaea; phylum Thermoproteota; class Nitrososphaeria; order Nitrososphaerales; family Nitrosopumilaceae; genus JBFJMG01. The sequence continues at coordinate 3,662 of JBFJMG010000049.1, read as the reverse complement.
TATTCATTACTGGGGTGTTTTTGATTTATGCTGTTAGCTCTAAGTAGCTTAGAGAAGAGATCAAAAGATTTACACAATTTATTTGGTTTTTTTCCCTTTGCGGTTAAAAAGCAATTCTGAAATCAAAACCGATGAGAGCATCACGAAAGGGAGTATTGATTGCACTACTTGTCGGAGTGATTCTATTTGGGTATTCACAATACGCGTTTGCCTCACAAATTGAGATAGGCCTGGCAAAAAGTGACATTATAGAAGAGAGTGAGGAGAGATTTGTTTACAAACTTGAATTGGAATTTGAGAATTCATCATTTTTGTTTTTGACACTTGGAGAAAGCCAGTTTGATATTTATGAAAATGGAGAGAAAATTGGTTCTGGTACCTTGGATAATTTCTTACTTCCACCACTAAGTACGATTACAGTTGATGGAACATTTGTTACCGATGAAAAACTTACTGATGATAAAACAAACAATTTACGCATTGATGGTGTTTTAGATTATAACCTTAGAATTATTTCAATTGATATTCCATTTGTTTATTATCCTACCAGTGATCAAGCAAGAGAATTTATAGATCAAAATTAGTCTCAACAAAACATGTTAACGGTTTTTGGTTCTACTGCGCTAGATACCATACGAACACCTGCAAAAGTTTTAGAAGGTGTTTTAGGTGGCGCAGCTACCTTTGCGGGTGTTTCTGCTAGTTTTTTTGTAAAAACCGGTTTGATTGCAGTAGTTGGTAGTGATTTTCCAAAAAGGTATCATAGTATTTTAAATAAATTTCTTGATTTGCAGGGATTATCAATCAAGGAAGGAAAAACATTTCGTTATGATGGCAAATATGACGAGACACTTAGTACAAGAGAGACTCTGAAGACAGAACTAAATGTTTTAGAAAATTTCAAACCAAGTGTTCCTGAGGAATACAAGAAATCTAGATTTGTTTATCTTGCAAATAATGATCCCGACCAAAATGCAGACTTAATCAAGGAATTTGATAATGTTAAATTTTCAATGTGTGATACTATAGAATTTTGGATCTCAACTAAGAGAGAGTCCGTAATTAGGATGATAGAGGCAGTTGATGCCATTGTGATAAATGATGAGGAAGCCAAGCTTTTGACAAAGGAGCACAACCTGATAAAATGTGCCAAGAAAATTATGAGTTGGGGAGCGCAATACGTCATTATTAAAAAAGGAGAGCATGGTTCATTGATGTTTTTTGATGATGTGATTTTCCCATCGGTGGGATTTTCGCTAGAAGATGTAATAGACCCAACTGGTGCAGGCGATTCTTTTGCTGGTGCAATGATAGGATACCTTGCAAGTAAAAATTCTACTAGCCTTTCTGCAATAAAAAAAGCGATAATTTACGGAAATGTTTTAGGTTCTTTTGCAGTTGAGAAATATGGGTTGGATGGATTAACGCAATTAAAAAAATCAGACATTTCAAGAAGAATAAAACAATATGAAAAAATGATCCGGTTCTAAAAAGACTTAAGTTTAGCACAATTGCAAAAAATTCAAAGTTTGACACAAGAAACATCAGAGTATAAAGATCGTCTGGATTCTATTTTTTCCTTGCAAAAAGGCTTGGCAAACATGATGAGCCTTGATAGATACCCAAAAGACGTTGAGGGAAGAGTTTCTGCTTTGTGTACTGCAATAATTCATGAAGCAGTGGAATTGCAAAGAACAACAAACTGGAAGTGGTGGAAAAAACCAACGGAATTTAACGAAGCAGAAGCTCGCGAGGAGTTAATTGACATCTGGCATTTTGTTGTGCAGGCCTCACTTGAGCTCAACCTTAGCCCCGATGATATCTTAGATGAATACAAAAGAAAAAATGAGATCAACCGTCAAAGACAAAAAAACGGTTACTAGATTGATTTTAAAATATTTTTAGAACCAGTCTCACCTATCATATCAATTAAGTTTATTTTTTCTCTGAATTTGTCTACTTGATCTTTTGATATTTCTAGAATCGGGTCGGGACTGTGCGAATCAATTATTCTTCCCATTGAGTCAATTCCATTTTTGTGTAGTAATAGTAGTGAATGACCAGCTTTATGCCCTGAGACTTCTTTTCCACAGAGAATTATCTTCTTGAGGTTTTTGCAATTGTTTGCGTTTTTAATTAAAGAGTCAATTCCCTTGTTTTCGGTAAGTAGTCGTCCAAGAACTGAGACTCGAGATAAAACGCCTGAATTTTTTAGCTCCCTTAGGAGATTTATGCTAGATAGTGTACAAATTGCGACTGTTGATTCCTGATTTCCAAAATAAACCTCCTCTCTTATAGGAAGTATTGCTTTGCAAATCTCACCAATTACATTTCCTAATTGATTCAAGCCAATGCCTCATGCATTACTTTTGAGATGAATAACAAATCTTTTTCTGAGACATTTGGATGAATTGGCAGAGACAATACATGTGATGCTGCCCAATCAGTTACAGGTAATTTTATCTTCATTTTGTAAAATGGAGTTTTATGCACTGGCGTTGGATAGTAGGCAGCAGCACCTATTCCCTTTGAATTTAATATTTTTAGAATTTTTTCTCTATTTTTTAGTGCAATTGTGTAGAGATACCAATTTGACTTTTCGTTTTTTCTTTCTTTTGGTAAAATAATATCAAGATCTGCTAGTAATTCATTTAGAAGCTTTGCATTCTTTGTTCTCTTTTTTATAAATCCTGGAAGTTTTTTGATTTGAATTTTAGCTATTGCTGCACTAATCTCTGGTAACCTTAGATTTAGTCCAAAAATTTTCGTGTCATAGCCGTGAACCATTCCGTGGTTTCTTATCATCTGAAGTTTATCATGCAAGGATTTGTTGTTTGTAACCACAACTCCCCCTTCGCCAGCAGTCATTACCTTTGCAGGATAAAGGCTGTAGCATCCCATCTCAGAAAAAGTTCCTGTTTGCTTTCCTTTGAGAGAAGACCCCATGGATTGCGCAGAATCTTCTATTACGTGTAGTCCATTTTTTTTTGCAACCTTTGTTATTTTATCCATAAATGCTACAAAACCATATAGATGTACAGGCATTATCAATTTGGTTTTTTTGGTGATCTTTTTTTCAAGATCCTCAGGATCCATTGTGTAATTTTCTTTTAGAATATCCACAAAGACTGGCTTTGCTCCAGTTGATAGCACGGCATTTGCAGTGGCAACAAAGGTAAATGATGGCAATAAAACCTCGTCTCCGTGCTTTATGTCAAGTGCATAAAGGGCTGCCTGAATCGCCGCTGTACCTGAATTTACGGCTACGGCGTACTTTGATTTTACAAATTTTGAGGTTAATTTTTCAAATTCCTGGACGTTTTTTCCGCCCATTTTAGCTGCAGAGGTTAATCCCCCAGTTTTTAAAACGTCATTGACTGCTTTGATTTCTTCTCTTCCAATAATTGGGATATTAATTGGAATTCCCATGAGTCATGTTCAAATTTTTGGGCTAATAAACGCCTCGAGTGAATCAATTTTTATATTTCTAAAAAGGCAAAATCGCATAAAATGGAACGCAGGCACTTGCAGGAGACAGATACAAACTATAAGGTTTTTTTGTACATCTTCTATCTGAGTTCATTTATCATGACTGCAATCATGGTTTATGGAATTTATGCAATGCTAAATGAATGGGATAAAAATGGCACCTACGTTATGGG
>JBFJMG010000048.1:0-7595 GCA_041634015.1 Nitrosopumilaceae archaeon | reverse complement strand
GTGTGCATTTGCTGCTAGGTCCGCGTCTTCCATCTTTTCATCTCCTATCTTACATGACAATGATAGTGAAGCTCTTGTCCTTACACGAATAGATTCTCTAAATCTTGTCAGGAATGATTCAATTGGTGCGTTAAATGGAACCGGTGTAGGCATTTTACCTCTTGGACCTAGAACTTGTCCTAGAACTTTACCGACTACTGGCATTAATTTTGTGTCTGCCAAAAAGAAATCGTATTGATTTATGAATTTACGAGATGCCCTCTTATTGGTGCCAAGTTGATTTAGTTCTTCTTGACTGATAACCTTGTCAGCATTAGCATTTTTTGCTTTTAATCCCATGTCTCCAGAAGCCATAACACATACAGCCGCAGGAGAACCGGTCTTCTTTGGTAATTGAACCGTTTCATTAACTGCAAATCCTTTCTTTACATCAATATCCTTGAAAACCATAATCAGCTCAAGTGCTTGGGTAAACTTGCGTTCCTTGTCTGCAGATTTTGCTTCTTTTATCATCTCAACTAACTGGGGCTCACTAATCATTATGAAAAAAATTTACGAAATCCTACTTAAAATCCTTTAGAGACCTTGATATGAATTTAGAACCTAATCTTCTAAAATTTCTATCTTTTGAGAAAATATCCTAAAAAAAATCTTGATTATTGACTAAAAACCTACATTTATTAAATCGCTGGGAAGATTTTTCAAAAGCATTGCAACGTTTTGATGATTTAGATAAAAAACTACTTTATGAGTTGAGCAAAGATGGTGCAATCTCTGTTCCAAATCTCTCAAAGAAGCTAGGAATTAACGCATCTGTTCTATATAGTAGAATAAAACGGTTGACAAAGAAAAAACTCATTAAAAAATTTACAATTGAAATTGATGAGGCATTACTTGGAATTGGAGTCAAGGCCTCTGTAGGAATAAATCGTGATCCCAAATTTAAGGAAACAATTCACAAAATGCTCATGGAAACACCTCAGGTAGTGGAAATTTGTGAGGTTACTGGAAGATTTGATATGATGATCAAGGTGTATGCAGAAAATCTAGAATCTCTTCATTCTGTTGTAATTGAAAAGATTGGAAATATTGAGGGTATTCAAAATACAGAAACTTTTGTGCAATTGCAAAAAACTGACAAAGAACCTCTTTATTTAATCAGTTAGACTAATTTCTGATCCCACTTGCCCTGATTAATTTCGGCAGTAATCTCTTTTGGTGTTTTTCCTTCCACTTTGATTCCTAAGGGAAGACATGTGCCAATAATTGTTTTTGCAACAGATTTTAACTCAGAAGAATATGATGTTTCAAGTTTAGCTTTTGCAACCTTGACAATAGAATCGATTCCAATATCTGCAACCCACTCTGTTCCTGAGGTGCCAGAACCTTTTTGAATTCCAGCTTCTTTTAGGATTAGCGCAGCAGCCGAAGGGATGCCAATTTCAATATCCCATTTTTTTGTATCAGAATCAACTAAAACTGTCACAGGAACTTTCATTCCTTCAAAATCTTTGGTTTTTTCATTGATCGCATTAATAATCTCCATGATGTTCACTCCCATTGGACCTAATGCTGGACCAAGTGGTGGACCTGCTGATGCTGCTCCTCCTGTCACCAAAGATGAGATTGTTTGTTTTTCGCCCATTATTTATCACCTAAAATATGAAAATTTATTCCTTCCTAAGTCGTTGCTGGTTTGAGGTAGTTGGCATCAACTGTTACAGGTAGTTGATACGAGGCATCCAAAAGAACCACGGTGGCCTCTTCTTTATCATGATCCACTCTTGTAATTGTGGCTTTCATCCCCTTAAACGGACCGCCGGTAATTTCGATAACGTCATCAACTTTTAGAGATGTCACCATCGATTTTTTAACTAAGTAACCCTCAATATCTTTGAATTCAAGTTCTCCACGCAATTGACCTCGGATATGTCTTACGCCCTCAATAGCTTGAAAAGCGGCACTTGGGTCTGTTGCTTCAATTACTACATATCCTTTCAGGTCACTAACCAACAAAACGGCTTGAATGTTAATTTTATTCATTTTAGCTCTTACTTCCAGTAGGTTCATTACTACTTTTTCCTGTCCACCAGTAGTTCTTACTGCAAAAAGATGAGATTTTACTTCTTGTGACAATTTTATCTATCCAAACGTCATTACTGAAAACACGAACTGAATTATAAATCCAATCGTTCCGACTGAAGCAATTCCAAGTAGAACTAGTCTTAGGTGTTGCATATAGTCATCCTTGTCGGATTTTTTTGCAAGTTTCATGGTATTTACCATGTTCTTGAGGGTTTGTTTTGGATTCACTGATTGGAGATTAAATAGGGATTCTTATATCTTTTTTCTAATGGAATTGCTTGTAGCATATAGTCAAGATCCTGCTGGATTTAACATGGCAAATTTTCTATCAAAAAACATGAGAAAGGAGAAAAATGTTTTTCGAGGCAAGTATTATGACCTGTTAATCATTGATACTCCTGCAATCTCTGCTGATTGGTTAGAAGATGAATACAACTATGACGGTTACGTATTTTTATCAAAACACGCAGCCGAATCTGGAGTTTTAGCGTTAACTTGTCATAGCACCGGAAATTTTTCTGAAGCAAAATTTGGAGGAAATTCACAACAAGTTGCCATACCGCATCCATTTCTTCAAAAGAAATATCTTAAAGAATTATGGAAACAAAAAAATAATTTTTCTGAATTTCAAATAACCATAGAGGCAACTCATCACGGGCCTACTGCACTAAGCAAACCTATCATTTTTGTTGAGATCGGTACTACAGAAAAACAATGGAACGATGTTACACTTTGTGAATCGATCGCAAAAATTGTCGATGAGGTAATGAAAAACAAGCCTCAAAAGTTTCCTGTTGCTGTTGCCTTTGGAGGAACCCATTATGGTGAGAAATTCAATAAACAAATAATTCAAGGAGAATACGCATTGGGAACAGTAATTCCTAAACACGCTTTGGATTTTTTGGATGAAAAACTTTTTTCTCATATTTTGGCAAGAAATTCAATGGCAAAATTTGCATTATTAGATTGGACTGGCTTGGGTAAAAACAAACAAAAGGTCTTGGATTTAATAAAAAACACAAACCTAGAGGTGGTCCGACTGTGAATTTGGAACACAGAGTTTACAAAAAACTACTAGAGGTTCCGAGAGGAAAGGTGACAACTTATGGTGAGCTTGCTAAAGCAGTTGGATTAAAAAACGGACAACGAACCATCGGTAGAATTATGAAAAATAATCCCAACCCGGTGATAGTCCCTTGCCATCGAGTAGTAAAATCTGATGGATCAATTGGAGGATATGGTTTTGGGAAAGATGTCAAAACCAATATGCTAAAAATTGAAGGAATCTCAATAAGAAATGATAAAATTTTAGATTGGGATGGAAAAATTTTTAGATTTTGAATTTATCTCTTTGCTACGATTTCTTCAATTAATGATCTTAGGTGAGCTCTATTTCTCACAGTGTTTCCTCCCACCTTTTTGTATAGAGCCCAAAACTCGCTGTTTGTAATCTCTTTTCTATCCTTTGAAACCTTTAACAAATATCTCAATGCCCTTACCTTTTTTACGTATACTTCTTTTTTACCTTCTCTGGCACCTTTCCTGCCTTGTTTTGAACCTTGCTTTGTCCCCCTTTTTTTCTTTTGAATTTTTTTAATTTTTGCTCTACCCTTGGATGCTCCTTTGATTGATTTAATAGAAATTTTATTGGCAGTAATCAAGCCACGAATGTTATCTCTTGTAATTGCATCAGCTACTTCGTCTAGATGGTCAGAATTTAGTCTTACACGGTGAATACCAACACCAGTTATCCGTGACACTAGTCTTTTTTTTGCTCTAAGATTTACTACCACTTGCAGACACCCTTGCGTTAAACACTTTGAATTTTTTTTCTATTGCTTTTAGCATTATTGATTTACGTTTTTTAGTTCCTACACTATGACCTAATCGTACTCCGTCAGTTTTAGGATCTAGTTTTTCTAAATCAGAAATATTGTAAACTAAATTATCAGTGTATCCAGATGGATGTAGACCTCTGGAAGCTTTCGGCCCTGCGTATCCAATTTTGACAATTCCAGGTCTTCCACGGCTCTTTTGTTTTCTTTGGTGATGGTCGATACCTTTTGGTTTTCTCCATGTTGTTTCTAATCTTTTGTAACGCCAGCTCTCAGGTCGTTTGAATTCAGGTCTTGATTCACTGACCCTGGATCTTTCTTCAAGTAAATCTTTGTTAATTGGCATGAAAGGGATTCTTGAAATTTGGAATAAATAGGTTCCTCACCATATTCTTCCAAGAAAGAGATAATAAGGAAATTCAGGGCGATACGATTTATCTAATGTCTAGTCAATCATTGGACTCTATTTTAATGGGGGATGTTTGGAAATAACTGATTCGAAAATAACTAACAAATTTCGTACCCAGATTGAGGAATTTGGTATAATTCCATCTAAAATACATCGAAATGAAAGCCCAGAGATTCTTGTGCAATTAGCAGTTGAAAAAAATGAAGGGATTGTTACTTCTACTAACTCACTAGCCGTAAAAACTGGAAAATATACTGGAAGATCCCCTGATGATAGATTCATTGTATATGATGATCTAACTCATGACTCAGTTGACTGGGGTAAAATTAATCATCAATTCCCAGTTGGAAAATTTGATAAAATATTTGAAAAGATGAAAAAATTTGTGAGCGGAAAAGAATTGTTTGTATTTGATGGTTTTGTTGGAGCAGACCCTCAAAACAGAATTGCAATCAGGGTGATAAACGACCATTCATGGCAAAGTCTTTTTGCTAGGCAATTATTTGTAAGACCCAGTTCTTCAGAATTAGAATCACACGAACCAGAATTTACTATGATGTGCATAAATGACTTTGAGGCAATTCCAGAAGTTGATGGAACAAACTCGAATGTCTTTATTTTAATTGATCTCTCTAGAAAAATTGTACTAATTGGGGGAACCAGCTACGCAGGAGAGATGAAAAAGTCCATGTTTTCAGTAATGAACTTTCTTTTACCATCACGGGAGGTATTTCCAATGCATTGCTCTGCAAACATCGGCAAAGATGGTGACACTGCCCTCTTCTTTGGTTTATCTGGTACTGGAAAAACCACATTGTCTGCGGATCCAAATAGGATGCTAATTGGAGATGATGAGCATGGTTGGTCAGATAATGGAGCTTTTAATTTTGAAGGAGGATGTTATGCAAAATGCATCAATCTGAGCCAAGAGGCAGAACCTCAAATTTGGAATGCAATAAAGTCTGGTGCAGTTTTAGAAAATGTAGTAGTAGACAAGGAAACTCTTCAACCTGATTTTGATAATGGTACTTTAACAGAAAATACAAGAGCCGCATATCCTCTTGATTACATTCCTGGTGCCGTAATACCAAGTATTGGAGGACATCCTAAGGTAATTGTTTTTTTGACTGCTGATGCACTTGGGGTTCTTCCTCCTGTTTCCAAACTGACAAAGGAAGGTGCAATGTATCATTTTATGTCTGGATATACCAGTAAACTCGCAGGAACAGAAAGAGGAATAAAAGAACCAAAAGCGGTTTTTTCAGAATGTTTTGGGGCCCCATTTATGCCTAGACCGGCTTCAGTTTATGCAAAAATGCTAGGTAAAAAAATATCTCAGCACAATACTTCTGTTTATTTAATCAATACAGGCTGGTCTGGGGGGCCTTATGGTGTTGGACAGAGAATCAAGATAAAATATAGCAGAGCCATGGTTACCGCCGTAATTAATGGGTCTTTGGATATCGTAAAATTTCGACATGATGATACATTCAATTTAGATATCCCTACTCAGTGCCCTGACGTCCCTGAGGAGATTTTGGATCCGCAAAATACATGGGTTGATAAGGATTCGTATGATCTGTCAGCCAAAAAACTTGCACAGATGTTTGTAGAAAACTTTGAGAAATTTAACGACGTTAGTCCCGAGATTAAAAATGCAGGACCAAAAATTTCCTAGTTTATTTTCGTAACTTTAATCCAACTAGAGAAATAATTATTACAATTGAAAATAAAATAATTATCGGCCTCTCTGGAATTTCTATTCCTGAAAATATCGCATTATTTTTTATCGCAGAATTTACGGTAACTACCTCATATGCATCCAGAATACTCCCATCGTTGCTAATTTTGGCTTCAATCCAATACTCTCCATTTTCATTTACGGTGATAAAGGAATTTTTGTTAGGTTTTGCAGAAGTGGTATCTGATTTACCTGAATCCTTATTGGTTGCCGAAATTTTTGCAAATGTCCAATCTGGGGGATTGGTGATCTCAAAGTTCAATACTCCGTCCTTTTGAATTACGTTTAAGGATCCCTCAGTGTACTGACCTATTATTGGAATATTGTATTCTAGTTCACCGTCATCTAAAATCATTCTACCTTCGAAATAACCAAAAATTTTTTCTTTTATTTTTGCCGTGACTAGTATGTTCTCCTCACTTTGATTATCAGAAATTTCAATGTAATCTGGACTTTCAAACCTTATTTTGTAATCTTGGTTCTTTTCAGTAAATTCTTTTATTGCTAATTGTCTTGTCTGAGATTCTTTTCCTTCAGATAAACTAAAGGTCAGAACAGGCGGTTGAATTATTAGATTTGCTTCAAATGCTTTTGTAATATTTAGTCGTCCTGCACCTGCAACATCAACTGGAAATCGATTTCCAAAAGGGTCTGAAACAGGATCAGTCGTAGAAACGAGGATGGATTTAATCTCTAAAGGTGTCAAGTCCGGATTTTTTTCTAGAAGCAAACCTGCAGCAGCACTGACATGTGGCGCTGCAAAACTCGTTCCACTTGTAAAATTGTACCCTCCGTTTGATAGGGTTGTATTGATAAATGCACCAGGTGCAACCAGATCTGGTTTTATGAAAAATGGCGATACAGGACCCCTCGAGGAAAAATAGGCAACAAAATCTGGATTATAAAAAATATTTAGCGTACCTATAGTTTTATTTCCTAAGATCTGTCTTAATCCTAATCCATCTTCTCGAGAAATTGAGACCACTGGGATGCGGGGTGTGTAGTCTGGTTCATTAAATTCATGATACAGCTCACCTAGAAAAACTCCAGGTTCATTATTGTAAACTACAATCGCACTTGCTCCAACATCTGCAGCATTACTTTCTTTATGAGAAAAATATACTAGTTCACCTTTTACATCGCTTCCCCTTTCAATTAGAATTATTTTGTTTTGAAAGAAACCATTCTGCAAGTCCCCTTCTCTTCCGTAACTACCAAAAATTATCTCTCTAGTTAAGGGTTCATCCAGCGCAGGAGTACCGACCATTGGAAGTGCTTGATAAAATTTTTCTCCTACTTGTAATGTGGCCACCAAACTGGAAGTGAGATTATTGTATGTTGCACCGACGGTAATCGAATCCTTATTTATTCCAGGACTTCCAATGGAGCTGTTCCCTGGACCGTCGTTGCCAGCTGCAGTAATAACCACAATTCCATTTTTTACTGCCTCGCTTACTGCCGCATCAAGTTTAGGATTTGTACGATTAACTCCTAAACTAATGTTAATGACATCTGCATCATCTTT
>JBFJMG010000047.1:0-7627 GCA_041634015.1 Nitrosopumilaceae archaeon | reverse complement strand
TCTCCCCCACCAATTTCTTGGGGTGAATCTACCGTGATGAGATTCTCCTCAATATCTACTCTGATTCCTAATTTTTTAACTATCTCGAGGAATTCTTTGTCTGCTTGTGGAAGGTCATCAGATGTAACCTTTATTGAAAGATTTTTTCCAACAAGAATCGCTGATGCAAGTAATAAAGAAAGACTAGAAAAATCGGAAGGTACTAAAAAATTCCCTGCTTGATACATCTGTGGTGTTACAATGTATTTTTTGTCGGGAATTTCTACTTTGACATCCACTCCAAATTCTTTCATGGTTACAATTGTCGAATTCAAATAAGGTTTTGAGACCAACTCGCTATCGACATTTAATGTAATACCTTCTTTCATTTTTGGCCCAGCTATCAACAATGCACTCAAAAATTGACTCGATATGTTCCCTGGGACAGAAACCTCTCCCCCATTCATCTTGCCAATAATTTCCAATGGTGGGCAACCGTTAGTTGATTTACATTTTGCACCCAACTTTTCTAGTGCATCAAGGAGGACCTGCATTGGCCGCTTTTGTAAGCTAGAGTCTCCTGTCAGTTTGCTGGTACCGCTTGCCAGAGCTGCAATTGCACTAGCAATTCTAATAGTCGTTCCCGAGTTTTTTGCATCAATGTTTGCAGCATTTACTTCGTTTGTACCAATACCGCTAATTTCTAAACTAGAATCATTTTGTGTTATTTTGGCCCCAAACTTTTTGCAGGCCTCAATAGTGGCCTTGGTATCATCTGATTCCAAAAAATTATCTACAAGGCTTCTTCCCTTGGCCAGAGAAGCAAGAAACACCCCTCTGTGAGTATAACTCTTACTTGCAGGGCACACTATTGTGCCTGATAGTTCTGACTTTTCTATTCTACAATTCATGAGCTTCTGCCTTTTGATTATTAATTTGAGAAGTCACTGTCCGGCCCTCAAGATTTGAAAAAACCTTTTTAATTTTATTTACATTTTGTTTTTTGGTAACAGCTGCAATGGCCGGACCATTTCCAGAGACAGAGGCACCAATTGCGCCATTTTCAACCAACTCTGTAATAATTTTTGGATCTGAATTCAATATTACAGAGGTTGCAAGACCATTGATAATCATAGCATTCCAGTAATCTCCATTTTTTGCAAGGCCCCAAGCCCTATCAAATACAACATCCAGTGTCTTGAGGTTTTTGACGTTGCCACGCCGTCTATTTTTTGGAATAAAAATAACTACCACGTTGTTTTTTGGACCTTTCTCAGAACGGATAAGCTTCCTCCGTAGATTATCTGTCACAATAAAACCGCCATAGTAGCATGCACATGCATCATCATATGCACCAGTGATGCTCACCTTAGTTTCAATTGATGCATCAACACCGGCAAGAAGAATCTGTGAATCAGTTGCCTTGGGTTTGAATAAATTTGCACAGGCCAAAGCAACGGCTGATGAAATTGCACTTGAGCTCTTCAAGCCAAAACCAGTCGGGATTTGTGAATTCAAACAAATCTTTAACTTCGTTTTTGCGAGTTTATTTTTTGGGATTATCTTTTCAATTGTTTTGTTAATTAGACGTGAGCTAAGATTTCGGTTTTCTGTTTCTATTGAAATGCCCGTTCCTTCTGTGGATTCTGCAATTACTTCTACTTTATCAGATATTCCAAGTGTTGAACCTTTTCCAGTTGCTATGGCATTAACAATAGAAATTGCCCCGTGAACTGTAGCCTTGACCTTCATCAAAACCCACCTAAAATAGCTTTTTTCATGGATTCATATGGTGCCTTGACTCCATGCCAGATTTCAAAAGATCTTGCCGCCTGTCCCAATAACATTTCATAACCATAAATAATTGTGGATTTTTTTTCCTTTGCTTTTTTTATCAAATTAGTATTCATTGGCATGTATACAATATCATATACAATTGAATTTTCATTAATTATTGAAGATGGAATTGGACTTGGTTGGTTGTCTTTTCCATATGGTACTGTATTTACAATATAGTCTGCAGTTACCTCGCCAATCTCGCTTTGTGAAATTACCCGTGATTCAATTCTGACACTCTTTGCAAAATCAGATAATTTTTCTGCATTTTCTTTTGTTCTATTAAAAATAATTATTTTTTTTGCATGCTCTTTTGCAAAACCTGCCACAATGGCTCTGGAAGCTCCTCCTGCCCCTATTAGTAAAATCGATTTACCCTCAACCTCCAAGTCTCTTTTTTTTATTGGATCCAAAAAACCATCCATGTCAGTGTTAAACCCTTTCAAAATTCCGTCATTATTAGAAACTGTGTTTACCGCCCCTATCAAACTAGCATTCTCATCGACCTTATCCAAATATTTTAGCACCTCTACCTTGTGGGGAATCGTTACATTGAATCCGGCGATTTGAATTTTTTTTAACGACTCAATTCCCTCTTCTAGCTCGCCTTTTTGAATTCTATAAGCAATGTATGTGCAATCCATCTCCAATTTCCTAAATGCTGCGTTGTGAATCGTAGGTGAGAGCGAGCCATCAATTGGGTCGCCGATCACTGCAAAAGTTCGAGTCATCTATTTTTTTAATCAAAGAGATTCATTTAACTCTAGGTTCTTTAACGAAAAATCTTGAGCATCTCATCGACACTGAACTGGCCCGGTGCCACAGGTTTTCCTAAAGAAACGTAGGTGTATGGACTGCCTAAAAACACGCACAAAATTCGCGAAATCTTACCGTAATCTCCCATTGAAAAGGCAATCAAATGCTTCTTTGATGGTTTTGCATAAAGGGCCAAAACCCTAGCAGAATCCTCTACTCTTTTTGCAGTAGTTACAATCTTTATAAAATTTGAAAATTTTGACATCTTCTTTAGCATTTCTAACAACACTGCATCACTTGGAGTTTTTTTAAAATCGTGCCAGGAAACTAGAATGTCTGTCTTTGAGAGGTATTTTACAAGTTTTTTGTCTTTTTTGAGAGTATTATATTCAACATCCAAAAGAAACGGTGAGTATTCTGAAATTAATTTTAAAATTGCAATTCTTTCCTTTTCTGTCCCTGAAAATTTCCCGCCCTCTGAAATGGGTCTTAGGGTACACACTGCTCGTTTGAGATTTTTTTTGACTAGTTCTAGTGCATCAGGAATCTGGGATGGTTTTAAAAAATCAAATCTTATCTCAGCGTAGTGAGATTTTTTTAATCCGCTTTTTAATGTCTTGTAAAGTTTTTTCGGATCTTTTTCAGCAATGGTTACACAGGTCTTGTGTTTCATAATTTTATTTTTCTAAAATATACTCATCTGAGACTTCCATCCCAAAATGTCTTCCAGTGGCGGGCTTTGAATGTGTCAGGACTGTGTCACCTTTTTTTAGATGGGTTACTGAAACCAAATGTCCATTTGGTCTAACAAACCTAATTGTTTCTGCATCTTGCGCAATTATTCCCCCTACTTCTCCATCAGACTCTGCTTTTATCATTAACATTGGTCTTCTTTCAATCTTTGAGCGACCAACTGTTGCTCTTCGGGCCTTTCCTTTTGAATCTAATACCAGTACTTCAGATCCAGTTTCTACTTCGGAGAGATACTTTGTAGTGCCATCTGGTGATAAAGTGTAACAATGCACTGCTCCTGCATTTACTCTAAAAGGCCTAGGCGATGTAAATGATGAACCAACCGATTCATTGTGAACCAAAAAGAGAAAATTCGACCTATTTCCAATAAGCATTCCTTCTCCTTTGTGTAGCATAGAAGCAGTATCTACACAAACCCGTTCTCCGTCTCCTACCTCCTTTATCTCAATTATTTTTGCAGGTTTCAGCTCAAAGCTTCTTGAACCAAGATAAACCAAAACCTCGCGTACCTCATTTAATGAGGCAGTACTAAAGATTACTCCGTCTACTCCTACCTCTAGAATCGAAAACATTTTTCTTACTTCCTCGGGATTTCGTGCGATTGCAAAAATTTTCGTATGTAACTTGTGAAGCTTTGCAATAATGTTCTCCAGTGGAATTATCTTCCAGTCTTTGACCTCTACTATAACAAAGTCTAACCCTTTTTTTGCCGCGATGAGAATTTTTTCAATGTCGGCATTTGATAAAACCTTGAATTTTCTGCCAACCTTCTTTCCCTTTGGTTTTATCGATGAATCTTTTTCTAAAATTACAAATTTTGCAAGATTCGAGGGATAAACTGTCGAAAGTTTAGTCTTTGATTTACCCAAATTTTTTGGATCCAAATAAACCATCTCTACTCCCTCATTTTCTAATTGTCCAAGAAATTTTGACAATTTTCCTTTTGCGACCTTGGGAGAAATAATTAACTGCCTTGTTTTACTCAATTCTCTTCGCTGCTTCCTTGGCAGTTTCTTTTCTATAAATAATTCCTGCTAATGCCTCGACCATTTTTGGGGGATTTTTATTTGCAAAAATATTTCTGCCATACGTAACGCCCTTTGCACCTGCACTCATAGCATCTTCAGTCATTTTCAAAATATCTAAATCTGTTTTTGCTTTTGGTCCTCCGGCAATAACTATTGGAACAGGAGTACTTTTGACTATTTTTGCAAATGAATCAGGATCTCCAGTATATACTGTCTTTACAATATCAGCGCCACATTCGGCTCCTATTCTTGCAACATGTCCAACAATTTCAGGATCGTGAGGATCTTTTACATTCTCTCCACGAGGATACATCATTGCTAGTAATGGCATATTCCATTTGTGACACTTGTCTGCAATCAATCCTAGTTGTTCAAGCATCTCAGGTTCTTCTTTCCCTCCAATGTTGATATGAAGAGAAACTCCATCTGCTCCAAGGCGAACTGCCTCTTCGACGGTTCCTGTTAGCATTTTACGATTTGGTGACATTGAAAGTGAGGTACTGCTTGAAAAATGAACTAAAACTCCAATCTGTGTTGGTTTTGGTAATGTTTTGAGAATTCCTTTGTTAATAATAACACTTGATAGCCCATGACTCTCACATTTGTAAATAATATCATGGGGATCCTCCAGGCCTTCAATTGGTCCATTTGAAATTCCATGGTCCATGGGAATGCATAACATCTTTCCCTTTCTCATAATTCTATTCATTCGAATTTCATGACCTGATACCATAGGTGAATCTGCCCCGTGCGCCCTACTTAAAAATAACGTGAAAAAATACAAAGCAAAACTAGAGTTTATCTGAATTTTTTAGATGAATAAAATCTAGTTTTTCTTGTTTTCGCCTCTCAAGGATTAAATAATAAGTAAATAGTTCCAAAGCAAGTTAATTGAGTCAAATAACTGAACAGATCCATGCAAGTGACATCGGTGACATCCTTGAACTATCTATGAATGGACAAATACCTGACAAAGATGGAATCCTACGTTTACTTGAATCCTCTGATGTTTATCTGATGGGATTAGTGGCTGGCCACTTGACTAGAAAAAAATTCGGAAGAAAAGCCTCATTTGTCAATAATATTATTCTAAACTATACCAACGTCTGTATCACCGACTGTAAGTTTTGTGCATTCTATCGCTCCCCTGGGGCTGATGATTCTTACACCCTTTCACTAGATGAAATCCAAACAAGGGTAAAAACAGCAGTGGAGATGTTTAAGATAAGACAGGTACTCATACAAGGAGGACACAATCCAAATTTAGCAATAGAATACTATGAAGATGCGTTTAGAATGATTAGGGAAAAATTCCCCCAAGTCGGTGTTCATGGACTGTCTGCATCTGAAATAGAAATGATTGCACGTGTAGAAAAATCCTCCACAAAGGAAGTTTTATCACGATTAAAAGAATCTGGATTGCAATCAGTACCCGGAGCTGGTGCAGAAATTCTAGTGGATACAGTAAAAGATATCATTAGTCCAAAGAAAATCTCCAGTCAAGAATGGCTCAAAATAATGGAGGAGGCTCATTCTATTGGACTTCCCGCATCGGCTACTATGATGTACGGCCACGTAGAAACAAATGATGACATTGCAGAGCATTTCTCCAAGATTGCAAAGCTGCAAGAAAAAACACGTGGTTTTATGGCCTTTATTCCTTGGAGTTTTGAGCCAAATAACACATTACTCCAAAAAGAAAATGCCATGAGTTATGGTGCAGGAGGTATTCAATTACTAAAAATGATAGCAATATCGAGGCTAATCTACAACGAGTCGATTCCCCACATACAGTCATCATGGCTTACAAATGGAGTTGGCATGGCCCAACTTGCACTACAATATGGCGCTGATGATTTTGGAGGTACTCTGATTGGTGAAGAAGTCGTTTCTTGTACAGGTGCAAGATCAACTGAGCTTACAGATAGCAAAATTATCCAATCTATACATCAAATAGGTTATGAGGTAGAGGAGCGGGACAATTTCTACAATCTAGTTTCTATGCGTTAAAGCCCGTAACTTGACCACTTTGAATCAACTAATTCTTTAGTTTTATCATCTGGTTTTACCATCTCTTGTATTTCGCGCTCAAATCCTTCTTCCTTTGTTTTTTGTGTAGCATCTATTCCTAACTTTGATCCAAGATTGACAAGGGGAGAGGCAGGATCCAGCGTATCTGTGGGTGTGTTATCAATAATTACCGTATCACGTGCGGCATCTGCTCTTGTTGTAATTGCCCAAATTACATCATTGATGTCATGAACATTTACGTCTTGATCAACTACCACAAAAATTTTTGTTAACGCAAGCTGCCCCAAGCCCCACAATCCCATCATTACCTTTTTTGCTTGACCTGGGTATTGTTTTTTTATTGAAATTATTGCCATTCCCTGAAACCATCCAGATGCAGGCATTGCAAAATCTACAACTTCAGGTTGGAACATTCGAATTAATGGCAAAAATGAACGCTCAATTACTTTGCCAATATATGCATCCTCTAAAACCGGTTTTCCTACTATCGTTGTTAGGTATACTGGTTTTTTCCTTCTCATCATTCCTGTAAGAGTAAAGGTTGGAAATGGCTCTTTAGGGGTATAGTATCCTGTATGGTCTCCGAATGGTCCTTCGTCCTTAAGATCAAAGGGATCGACATATCCTTCCAAAACAATTTCTGCATTTGCTGGAACTTCCAAGTCTATTGTTTTGCACTTTACTGTCTTGATTCCTTTTTTTCGTGCAATACCCGCAAATAGATATTTGTCTAATCCCTCTGGTACTGGAGATACTGCTGAAAATACCGTTGCTGGTTCTCCTCCGATAATAATTGCTGCTTGAATTTTTTCTCCCTTTTCTTTTGTGATTGCTTGATGATGTGCACCACGTTTGTGTTTTTGCCAATGCATCAATGCATGTTTGTCATCAAGAATTTGAATTCTATATACTCCTAGGTTTCTTACCCCAGTCTCTGGATGCTTTGTTGCAACCAAGCCAAATGTGATGAATCTTCCTGCATCCTTTGGCCAGGTTTTAAGAATTGGAATCTTTGAAAACGAAGGCGACTCTTCTGTTACCTCAGTAACTGGACCACTGTTTTCTAATTTTGGAAACGACTCACTCATTTTGGACAACTCTGGAAGTTTTTTTAATTTATTTAGAAAACCAGAAGGAATCTCCATCTTTGTCATATCCACAATTCTCTGGCCGATTTCAGTAAAGTCACTAGTCTCCAAACCAATTTCCAATCTTTTCATGGAACCAAACGCATTTCCTAAAAC
>JBFJMG010000046.1:0-7726 GCA_041634015.1 Nitrosopumilaceae archaeon | reverse complement strand
GTAAATGAATTAGTTAGTTTAGTAAAAGCAGATTTTGGAGTAGAGCTTTCGGTGTTTTCTGAATCTGATTCAGATATCTATGATCCGAAGAAAAAATCAAAGCATGCTAGACCTTTCAAACCTGCGATTCTCATCGAATAAATTTTACTCTTCTTAGTTCGATTTGGTTTAGAATAAATTTGTCTTAAATGTGAATTAGCACCAGTGGTTTTTAGTGGAAAATTTAAAACCTTTAGTGAAATACATTTTGTAATGAAGACTTTGTCATTTCTTGCAATTTTGTCTATTTCAATTGTCATGGTTGTTGGAATGCCATTATCTTTTGCAGAATCATCTGAGCACGGTGATGAAAAATCCTGTCCTTCTAAAGGAAAAAAACTTTCTGGGGATTATGCAGAGGGATTGACCTATTATGAAACACGAGACAAGACAATTCAAAATACCTCACAAGAACAAATCCCAGATTGGTTACGCTCAAATGCCAAATGGTGGGCAACAGGAGTAATTAGTGATTCAGAATTTGGAAATGGAATCAAATACATGATGGAGAACGATTTAATAAAAACAGAAAGTTCTCATCTGACTCAAACATCAATACCCCAAACTCCAGCGTGGATGAAATCTAATGCTGGTTGGTGGGCAGACGGGAAAATTTCTGATGCAGAATTTGTTTCTGGTTTACAGCATCTCGTAAACAGCGGTCTAATTTAACAATCGTCTTTTATCTATTATTTTGTGACTAGCCAGTAAAGAAATTTTATCTATCATGATATCGAAATAAAATAATGCGCAGGTGTCTGATTTGTGGAAAAGATTTCGAACACTGGAAGGACGATGTATGTTCTTCGGATTGCTATCAAAAATGGTTAGATAAAAGCTAGAAACATCAAAGGTTGCCTCATTTAAAAAAATTAGAATTGCCAAAATGGAACTATAAAATGAATAATACTTTCCACATTTGATAAATTTAATGAATTACAATTGTGTATAATGAGTTGTAATTGTGTTTGTGATTGTCATGTATTTTATACTGAAACATGCAAAAATTGTCCCTGTCTTGATGATTTAGAAACCCAGGAAAAAAACTAAATTATATTCAGAATTTGTTAGAGCGTAGTAGATATACCTGTCTTATAACAACTTACGGTTTTATCAAACATAGGGAATTAATTATTCGGATATCTTATATTTTACGAGTGTCGGTGTTGTGGTAATTTTATGCTTGTATTATTCAATCGTTAACGCACCAGAGGGACACTCTTTTACAACTTTTCGGATTTGTTCTTCTGGAGCACCGTCTTGAATGATTACAAATTTACCATCCTGTTTTGTAAATACTGAGGGTAGATTTTTTACGCATTTTCCGGAATGAATGCAAACGTTTTCATCCCATGTTACTTTCATCAGGTTAAGTTAGGAATCATTCCTATTATAGATTCCCGCCAAATGTAAGACTTCGTTTTAATCATTTTGGAGAATCCAAGAGAATCCTGCAACATCTAACCACGAATCTAAACTTCTAGTCGGAAGAGCGTTTTTGGCATCACTTCCAACCAAAGATCCTAAGACTTGCGTCCTCAAGGGGATTTGTTTGGTTAACATTTCCGCTTTCTTAATCGTAGGTTTTCTATTAAACACGAAGATTTTTTATCAGATTGTGATTTTAGTAGACAGGTTGATTTCCTTCTGGGTGAGCTCAAGTTATGTCTAGTTTATCTCCTACTACACCAATACCCATCTTGGAGTGAATACAGGTTTTGATATCTCTCTGCTACAATTGGGATTCAAACTGTCAAATTCACTCCAGAAAAATGATGAGAAATGAATATTTACGATCAAAAAACAATCAGTTGTGTTTCATGTGGCACATGTATTGGTGAAATAGATTACGACGCTGAAGTTGTGTTCCCAAAATGTGGAAAATGTGCAAATCCTCTACCTGAGGGCGACAAAATACTTTACACAATAAGCCACTTTCAAAATAATCCCTTAAAATCTAAAGAAAAACTACAAGTGATAAACCAGGTAACTACATAGGACTTGGGCTTATGCTTCACAGATTGTTCTTAGACGAATATAGTGACGAACCCAAGTTTAATAAAATTAATTTGATTATGTTTAACATGAAGCCAATTAGTTTCATAGGTTTTAAATGGGAAAAATTTATTGAGGTTAATTAAGCAAAATCAATTTGGAGTTGAAGTGAAATGAAAGTAGAAATAATTCAAACAGAGGACATTGCAGAACTCGATGGTTTAATCAATACATGCATTCAAGATCGTATGGTTTCAGATATCAAATTAACGTCTAATGTATTGCCAAATGGGAATGTAAAATATACTGCCTTGATTATGATAGGTAAGTAAAATGGCTCTTTTAACATCAGAAAAACTAAAAACTTTACAAGAGTCCTGTAGTGAACTTGCAAAATTAGATAATGTCAGACACGTAGGAGTAATAAACTCCCTTGGCAGACTTGTTGCTGGAGATACTAAGGAGGGAGTAGACCTTCTTTTAGATAACGAGAAAATAAACACAGTCTACATGCAACTACAATTGGATTTTCAAATGCGAAAAGAATTAGACGAAATTTTGGGTCCAATTGACTATATTGCCTCAAGGCGAAAAAATCTTCTGGTAATCACTGTTCCTGTAGATAATCTGTTGATTTTGATTACAGCCGATCCTAATGCAGATGACAAAAAAATTATAAAAAAAGCAGAAGAATTGTTTGATTCTATAAACATCACAACAATTTAGATTCTCTAATTATTTCGGTAGCCCTCAAATGGCGCTATAACAGATTTGCAGCACTCTTTGAGTAGTTCAGAGTATCTTGCTACATCATAGGAATCATCTGATTTTGTAATCTCAATTGGAACTACTCTTTTAGAAATTCTTCTTGAAAAGTCATGAATTACATATTGAATCTTTTGGCCTGCTGCAATAGAAGTTCCTTCCCATTTTAGCTGATTCACTGCATCGGCTTGAATTGTTTTACTACGATGCTCTCCTGTACCACGTGTAACCCTATTTGTAAAGACTAATTCATTAAGTGAAACTTGATAATTTGCAAGTTTTTTTTCATATGTATTTTGAATTAATTTTGCCTTAGGTATTGCTTTTGTTATTTCCAAAACGGTATGGCATTTTGAAAACAAGTTTAGAATTTCTAGCTGACATTCCTTGAAAAATTTTGGTGTATCATGGCGTCTAGCCTCAATTCCTCGAATCTTTATCTCTCCATTATCCAGTGTTCCAAAGTATCTATTTGGTACTGGAACAATTTTACTTTCTTTTGATGGTAAAAACACTATCCAACGATACAAATCAAGGGACATATCAAAGCCAGTCTCTTTTTCAATGATTTTTTTTATTTTTACATAGTCATTTTTTTTCGCATTTTTTTTGTAAATCCATAAAGAGTCTACAATGCCATGAAGTACTGTGTAGCCATTATTTTCTGCAATCTTCATGGAGCGCAATAATAAATCTCGTGCAAAGGCACAAACTGCCATATGTGCATCAATTCGGCCAAACTTTGCATTGTTAAATCCCAGATATCCAAAAGACGTTACCAGAATCCATTTTAGTGCTGCCTTACGAGTCTTGTAGATTTCAATATTATTTTCTACAGTTTCTATTAGTTTTGTGTATGATTCTCGCTTGTCAAGTAATAGCTTTAGGGAGTAGGGCACAATTCCTTTCTTTTTACAAATATGATAGTGTAGTTCAGGAACGATGTTTTCAGAGTCTGGGCAACATTTACAATTAATTGTTTCAGCTGAGATGTTTTTTTTGAGCATTATGTTTCCAAACAATGATGCAAAGTCGATTCCCGCAACATTTTCATGCAGACCAATTTGTGGTTCTAAAATTAATCCACCTCTATCCCCAATCAGTAGCTTCATTCGTGATTTGAGTATCTCTGTAATTATCGGTCTCCAGGGAATTAGTAATTTTCGCTTTGTCGCATGGTGAAACTGAACAGATGACATGCATTTACCAATGGATGCTCTTGCTGCAGTTTGTAATGGTAATCTACAAGTTCTTGCAATTTCATAGATTCCTTCAATAGAATTTTTATCATTCCACAAAAAACAATTTGATTTGTCAATGTGTATTCTTCCGTAAAGTTTGATGGCAGATGGTTTGTAGTGAACTTGTCCGTAAGAATAGTACGAGTTTCCTGGTTTTTTTGATGCTAGGATTGGAGTGTTTTCCCTTCCCAAAATTAGTTTTTGAGAAATTTTGTTTTGTAATGCACGATGTATAAGATATGGAAAGTCCCAGGAATCACCATGTTGTGTGAAGATAAAGTCTGGATCTTGTTTTCTTACAAACTCGATACAGTCTAAAATCATTTGTTCTTCGGAGTTTGATTCAATTGTATCATTATTGATTTGAATTAATTTTATTTTATCAGAGAATTGTGGTAGCTTTTGCTTTTTGTGTGGTACGATAGTAAGATTTAGCTGTGAGAATTTAGGAATTGTATAATCAGTTTCTTTGATACTAGATAATGCAATCCATTTGTTTTGTGTGTGCTTGTATTTTCCTAAAGGAAATATATCATTTTCATAAAAAAAAGTCTGTTCTGGTGGAACATCTACATTGTATAATCGTAAAACGCCAAAGCGTTCTAACTGCGAAATTTTTTTTGCTAGATATAATGCGTTTTTTGATCTTTTCAGAGTCAGCTTTAGGACAGATGATTTTTTAGCATCAGAGACTTGCTCAAATCTATTTACCCATGAAATATCCCTAGCATAAGGCGTAATAGATTGATTCCATTCCAGCTTTTCTAATTTTTTTTTAGAATCAGATCCAACGTAAATGGCTGAAGACCAGTTTTTTTCTATTCTTGTAGCTTTACCGTTTTTCATCCAAATTACTAGCTTGTCATTTAGAGGATACGCATCAAATATCCAACCAACATTCAGACTAGTTCACCTTGGTTTTAATTTTAAGAGAAATTCTATGAGTTGTTGTTGAGAAATTACCAACGATAGTAAAAGAGATTGTGTCGAGTATGCATCTCCTTTGATTTGTATTGCCTTGATGTACTTGTAGCAGTCCTTTAACATTTTATCAAATAATACCTTATCTTGTGCACGAAGACTATCTGAAAATGTCTTCCAAGACTCTATCTCCTTTGAAAGTAAATCATCTTTTGGAAAAATACTCATTTGAAAATCTCTCCTGCAGAATTCTTAGTAGTTTGTAGTGATGAAAAACAATACTCATTAGAATTGATTCCAGTCGGATTGGTCTGCATGCCATCATGCATGCAGAAATATACAATCTTGCGGTATCAAAGATTTGATCAAAAGATTTTTTGCCTTTTTTGTCGAGTACTTTTCTAAATTCATTCCATTGTTTTTGTTCTTGGTATAATGCAATACGAAATGAAGGAACAGTTCTACCCATAATAGCACCTAGTGATATGGAACTGTCTCTAGTTCTTTTTTTGTAACTAGTACCGATCTTGTTTTGTTTCCATCATTGACTTTAATTTGTAATCGATGAAATTGTTTTGAGATTTCTAGTGTTTTATCAAACAATTGCAAAAACATACTATCGTATTGAGTTGGTTTTGATAATGATACAATAACAAGACAGCCTTTAATTTTTGAAATTTTTTGTGTAATTTGTTCTAATAGTATTCTTACTTCACCAGAATCAAAATACGGATCTACAAAAAAATGTAAGACATCAGTTAATATCAAAATCTTCGCATTGTAAGTTTTAATTATTTTTTCTAAATGATTTAAAATTAAGTTGGCTAGCTGATATGCAGTAAATGCTCGTGTAGTGATTATTTTTTCTAGAACTTTTTTAACATCTAGCTGATACTCTTGCCCAAAGCTAATGCACTGATATAGATCAGAGCTGTTTGCACCATCTATTAATAATACATCAGAGTCCAGTCCACCATATCTATGGGGGAGTTGTGCCCTAATACAGAGTCGCTCTATTAATTTTTGAGAGTATATTCCTGTGATGCATATTTTTTGGTTCAATGTTAAAAAATTAAGAATGGAATCTAGTTTTGAAATATCAAATGTTAGCCTTGGAATAGTAGAAGCCTTTTGAAAAGTAGGAACTGCTTTGATTCTAGGCTCAAGTTGGCGCCTTTGTAGGGTTTCAGATAATAGCGTGCCGCATATAGGACAAGGCTCTAGGGAAGTCAGAGTAATTTCATAGTCTTCTCTGAGAATATTGTTACAATTTCCACAATAATATTCTAGTAGTGCCCTACCCAATTAGAGAAGATATGTTTTAGATTCTTAATAGGAACGGTAATTGCATAATAACCCAGATGGAGCTAAAGATCGGCTGCACAGGTTGGAGCTACGCAGGATGGTCAGGGACATTTTATCCAAAGAGTATGGAGAGCTCAAGATGGCTTGAATATTATTCAAAAATATTTGATATAACAGAGATCAACTCAACATATTATAGAATTCCTAATGAATACATGACAAAAAAATGGAATTTATCTACTCCAAAAAGCTTTAGATTTTCAGCAAAATTTCCTGGAAAAATAACACACGAGCAAAAGCTACAAAATGTAAAACCATACGTTTCAGAATTTCTCCATGCGATGAATCCATTGAGAGAAAAATTAGACGCATTAGTTTTTCAGTTGCCGCCATCGTTGAGTTTTTTTGATGCAAAACCAAGGTTAGATGAGATCTTTGGGTACTTGCCCGTAGATTATGCGAAATATCCAATCGAAGGAAGACATGAATCCTGGTTTGAAGACGAAGCAATTGATTATCTTACAGAAAAAAATTGGTGTCTGGTGTGGAACGAGGTTTTGGGAGTGAATAACCCTGCTCCAATAACCAGCGATTATGTGTATTTGAGATTAATTGGTGACCGGTCCATTCCAGAATCAGAGTTTGGTAGAGTTGTAAAGGACAGAAGTGATTTGATTCGAAGTTGGACAAACAAGCTAAAAAAATTAGAACCTAAAGTGGGGCTTGCGATAATTATGGCAAATAATCATTTTCAGGGATTTGCACCTGCAACTGTAAATTCCTTGAGAGCCGAATTTGGTCTTTCTGAGCTAATTTGGGAAGAAAAAAAGCAAAAGTCATTAGGAGATTTTTGAGATTAAAATAAGTATGATTTTAGGTAAAATAAAAAAAGATGAGAAAAAAATCAAGATTGTCTTAGATTTATTGTGTGCAAATTGTGGAAAAAAGGTACCAGGTAATTTACAGGCATCAGAGAAATATTGTGGAACAGATGCTTTTAAGAAAGAATTAGAAAATTTTGAAAAAAATTACTTGTGTGGGAATTGTCGCGATAAAAACAGAGTTGCCAAAATTAAGGAATAGTTGGAAGGGCAGGTTCTGGAACGATGCAATCTTCTAACCAAATCTTGTAAAGATCAACTCGTTGATCTCCTGGATTCATCGTGTTAATGGTCTCAACAAGATCAAGGCATTCCTCGCTTTTTATTGTGTTAATGTCCTCAAATTCTGTTCCTCCAACAAAAAAGGGCCTGTCTGGTCTTCCATCTCCCTGCTCTAGAAATTGATTTGTTAGTAATCCAACTAAAAGAAAAGCCATACCAAAAAAAACAGCAGCAGTTATAGCAATTACACCTACTACAATAATGAAAATCAGGAACACTTTATTCAATGAAGAATGAGTACCAATACCCCATGATAAGGATAAACCTTGAGTTTTGATAGCGTTTAGTAAAAGTTTG
>JBFJMG010000045.1:0-7747 GCA_041634015.1 Nitrosopumilaceae archaeon | reverse complement strand
TAGACAGGATGTTTAGGAATACGCCCAATAGAGTCATTGTTTATTGGAGCAATATTTGTGCGATATATACATTTCTCTCGGGTTAACGGGATATGGGATCAGTTAATTTTTCAATAGATTATTGAATAAAATAATAGAAAAAGAGGGTTTTTCCTTATCCTCTACCTTGTGCTGCGTATCTACCAGAACGACCTTTGAAAAAGAACGCGCCTGCGATACCACCAAAGACAGCTCCTGCTATAACTGATGCGCCAAGCACGCCACTTGCATCTAGATATGGTGTTCCTGAACCACTAGCAGGGTTTGCTTCTGCAGCTTCAATTCTTCTTCTTGCAAGCTCGAGATTTTCTTCTAGAGTGTTAGCTGTAACCTCTCCGCCACCTCCAACATTGCCCATATATTGGGCAAATACTAATCCTGGTGCGCCATAATAACCGATTACGTATACGGCTAACATGCTTGCAATTAATATTGTCTTATTCATACCGTTTACCTGCTCAGAATGAATCAGAGTACTTATTTAACCTTTTTTAAATTCTCGAGATCTGCTATAAAATTAATTACTGTTTTTAAGTAACGTTTAATTCTGTTTCGAAGTGATTGCAGATCATGGGAAGGATGCATACTCACAGGCATGGAAAATCACATTCAATTAGACCTGTGACATTAAAAGAGCCTACCTGGATATCACAAAGTCCAAAAGAAGTGGAAGACCTTGTTACAAAATATGCAAAAGAGGGACTATCACCAAGTCAAATTGGAATAAAGCTCCGCGATCAGTATTCTATTCCACAAGTCAAAACAATTACAAAAAAGAATCTAGTCGAAATTCTTGAGGAGAAAAAGCTTAATCCTGAGCTCCCTGAAGACCTTGATAATATTGTCAAAAAAGCAGTTGGGTTACAAAAACACCTAAAATCAAATAAATCAGATAGAAGAAATGTTAGATCATTAGAATTGATTGAAGCTAAAGTACATCGTTTATCTACATATTACAAAAAGATAGGTCGGATTCCTCAAAACTGGAAATATAAATCAGTTGTCGCTCAGTTAGAGTGATGAAAAAACTAGAAGAATCATTATCAAGTTTTTCGGACTCCATAGAAGAGTGTATAAAATCTAAGGGTGCCATATCAGTAATCACCCACCTAGATTGTGATGGGATAACAGCTGGAAGCATAATGACTAAAGCACTTCTAAGAGAAGGTGCAAATTGTACGGTTAGAACTGCAAAAGAGTTTAACAAAAATTTACTTAGCGAGATGAAAAATGATTCACGAGATTTTCATATAATCACAGATCTAGGTGGCGGGTTTGCAAAAGATTTAGATTCCACATTAGGTGATAGATGGTTCGTATTTGATCATCATCAAATTTCTGAAGAAGAATTAGAAAATGAACGGGTGTTTAACGCTTGGAGGTTTGGTATTGATGGAGGTACAGAAATTTGTGGAGGTGGAATGGCATATTTGGGTGCAAAAGCTTTAAGCGAAAAAAATAGAGACCTATCTGGAATTGCTGTAATATCTGCTTTAGGCGACAGGCAGGATCAGGGAGATAAGAAATCACTTATCGGGAAAAATTTTGAAATTTCAAAGGTGGCTAAAGAGCAGGGAATTCTAGAGGTTGATTTGGATTTATTGCTTGTAGGAAGAGAAACCAGACCTCTTCCGGATTCATTAGCATTTACATCCCAGCCCTTTATCGAGGGATTAACATGGAACAGAGATGCTTGTCTTTCCCTTCTCCACTCATCTGGAATTAAACTAAAAGAAGGCGGCAGATGGAGGGTTCCAGCAGAATTATCAGAAGAAGAAAAACGATCCGTAATAGAATCTATTAGTAAATTTACCTCAGGAAAAAATGCTACTGAGATAATGTCTGAGCTGATCGGATATACATATACATTTCCTAGAGAGGATGGTAGAAGTTTTCTTAGGGATGGAAGAGAATTTGCCACCGTTCTGAATTCATGTGGAAGAATAAACAAATCTGGTGTAGGCATATCGATTTGTTTAGGTGATAGAGATAAAATTCTGCAGGTTGGAGAAAAAATCCTAGAAGATTATAGAAAGATGATCAGAACCTATATGAACATAATAACAAATGAACGCTGGAGAATTTCGGAAACCGAGTCATGCATTATGGTAAATGCAGAAGGTGTGGTTCCAGAAACGATGACTGGGACGATATCCTCACTACTTGCAGGTTCTCCCAAAAACTCTGGCAAAATTGTAATTCTTAGGACAGATGGTGAAGAGGGGACAATCAAATTTTCCTCTAGGAAATCCTTTGATTGTAAATCTGATATTAATCTAAGTTCCTTGATGAGAACAGGGGCAGAGCGATTTGATGGTATAGGGGGAGGTCACGATGCAGCGGCTGGAGCAAGAATAACTAAAGACAAATTGGATGACTTTTTGAACTATCTAGAAACAAATGTCCTTAAAATGCAAAGTTCAGATAACTCTGAATAATATTCCCAAAGAAAAGGCTGATGCGATTAATCAAGCACTTAAACCAGACAATATTGATTTCCCAGAAAACTTGACTCTTGAAATTGTAAATATTGATAACAAACTTGTTTTTAATTTCCTAGGTCTGGATAATATGAAAAAATTAATCGCTACTATAGATGAGGTTTTAGAGCATGCTCAGGTTTCACTTAAGGTGATTGACTAATGCTTGATCCTAAAATTCTCAAAGAAGAACCAGACAAAATTCGCGATATGCTAAAGGCCAGGGCAATGGACTTTGATTTAGATGGTCTAATAGAATCCGATAAAATGCGAAGGGAATTAATTTTACAAACCGATAACCTACGAAAAGAAAAAAACAAAATTGCAATATTAATTTCCAATAAAAAAAAGAATGACGAGGATGCCAATGAATTTCTGGTAGAACTAAAAAAAATTAATGAAGAATTAGAAAAACTTGAATTAACTCAAAATCAAGTAAATGAACAATACAACAGACTAGTACATACTCTACCAAACCTAGTTCATGATTCAGTTCCAATAGGAAAAGACGAATCAGCTAATAAGGAAATCAAAAAATGGGGAGATTTACCAAAATTAGATTTTAACTTGTGTGATCACATAGATATTACTACACGAAGAGATTTTGTGGATCTTGAACGAGCAGCCAAGGTGTCTGGTTCTAGATTTTATTATTTGAAAAATGATCTCGTTAAATTAAATCAAGGGTTGATTAATTTTGCACTGGATTTTCTTTCTGAAAAAAAATATGACTTAATTCAACCCCCATATTTAATTAAAAGAAATTCTATGGAAGGTGCAATAATAGCCGAGGATTTTGAGGATGTTATTTACAAAATAGAGGATGAAGACCTCTTTCTTATAGGAACATCTGAACACGCTATTGCAGCAATGCATAGTGGAGAAATATTGGAGGGAAAAGATTTACCGCGACGGTATGCAGGAGTTAGTCCTTGCTTTAGAAAAGAGGCAGGTGCACACGGAAGGGATCAAAAAGGAATTTTCAGAGTACATCAATTTGACAAAATTGAGCAGTTTGTTTTTTGTAGACCGGAGGATTCTTGGAATGAACATGAACGCATGTTATCTCTTACCGAAGAGTTTTATCAAAAACTAGAAATCCCATATAGAGTAATGTTACTTTCAAGTGGAGATATGGGTAAGGTTTCTGCTAAAACGTTTGATATTGAGGCATGGATTGCAGGACAAAACAGCTATCGAGAAATAGTTTCATGCTCCAACTGTTTAGATTTTCAGGCAAGAAGATTAAAAATTAGATTCAGAGACAAAACAAATGAAGAAACAAAATATCTTCATACATTGAATAGTACTCTAATCGCGACTTCTAGAGTTTTGGTTGCGATAATTGAAAATTGTCAAACCAAAGACGGTCATGTAAATGTACCAAAGGTTTTACAAAAATATATGGAGAAGAACATAATCTAAGTCACATACCCTTATATTTTGGATTTGAAGGTCGTAACTAATTGGCACGACGAAAGACCAAAGTTAAAGATAAGTGGAGAGAGAAAAAATGGGTTACAGTTCTTGCCCCAGACTCCTTTAACAATGTTCCAGTTGCGTATGTTCCGATTACAGATGATGAAAACGCACGTGGAAGAGTTTTAGAGGTTACATTATTTGATATTCTAAAAGGAGATCCATCCCAACATCAGTACAAAATTTATTTCCAAATTGACAAGGTACAAGATGATAAAGCAACTAGCATTTTCAAACGGTATGAATACGCAAAGGAATTTCTGAGAAGCTTAGTTCGACGTGGTTCCTCCAAAGTTAGTTTTATCATCGATGCAGAAACAAAAGACGGCTATATTTTCAGGATAAAGGTCATAGCATTAACACACAGACAGTTAAACACTTCAAGAAAACACGCACTCAGATTAATTGCAAAAGATGTTATCGAAAAAACTGTACCAAAAATGACTATTGATCAATTCGTACAGGCAACCTGTTATGGGAAAATAAATTCGGATATTATGGCCGCTGCAAAAAAACTAATTCGAATTAGACATGTTGGTTTAGAAAAAGTAAAACTAGTAAGAACCGCAAAGGAACAAATCACTCTCTTAGAAGCGTAGATACTAAAATTATTCTGAAATTAATAATGCATCCACATACCGTGATTAATGTTGACATGATCATTCATGCCACCGAAAATATCTCAAAATTTTTGAATGTATTCGAAGATGTTTTTGGAGTTTCAGAAAAATACTTTACAAAGCAGAATCTTTATGGGCATTTTGATAATCCCATAATTCTTCTTAATTTAAAACTCACAAAAAAAGATGCAACAGATTTTTTTAAAAAATTGGTTTCAAAAATTCCTTTAGACATTATTGATTCTTTAGTAAATGATATTGAAAACAGGGTAGAAGATTCTACTCTACATTTTAGATTAGATAAGGAAGAATTTGTAAAGAAAAATTTCATTATGGCAGAAAAAAACGCGATTAAGATAAGGATATACACACCGATATATTCCAAAAAGGAAATTCCAGAAATTTTCTCAGAGTTATTACGTCCTAATTAGATAAATAGGAAATATCGATAACATTACGTG
Organism: Nitrosopumilaceae archaeon; assembly: GCA_041634015.1. Taxonomy (GTDB): domain Archaea; phylum Thermoproteota; class Nitrososphaeria; order Nitrososphaerales; family Nitrosopumilaceae; genus JBFJMG01. Next base: position 2,668 of record JBFJMG010000045.1, on the reverse strand, counting down.
GGAATGAGGAGATAATAGCCGCTCCAGTCTGAGCTTTATGCTTTGAAGACGCCGCGACGAACCGACCCAAAAATTTGATCTCAATTACAAGATTGTTTTAAATAGCAATTAACGAGGGGAAGTTTGTGGTAGATTACGACATAATAGTTGCTGGAGGAGGTCTTGCAGGAACAATAGCAGCTCAATCAATTGCGCATTATTCAAACCAAGGGATGAGAATACTAGTTATTGATAGAAATCCAGATCATCTTCCTGGGAGAAAAAGTATCTCTGGTTGGGTATGCGGAGATGCTGTAAGCAAAGAAGCAGTAGATTACATGAGTGATCGTATTAAGGTAAAATGGACAGAGCCGGAAATTGAACATAAAGTAAAAGGTGTCATGGCTTTTTCCCCAGATAGGGAGACATCTATTCCCTTTGATGGGGATGGATATATGCTTAATAGACAAAAATTACCAGAAAAACAAAATGAAAGATCACAAAAGATGGGAATCGAATTTGATTTTGAAGTAAATCTTAGTGGTCTTCTTTATGATAATGGACAAGTAATTGGGGTTCAAGGACTAAATATGAAAACCAAACAACCCTATAAGAAAACGTCTAAAATTGTTATAGATGCGACTGGAATTTCTTCAATGTTGAGAAATGGAATTAAAAACTCAACGAAGATGGAAAAAAAAATTGATCGTAGGGATGTTGAATCAACTGGTAGGCATATCATGTATTTTGATAAAGGTAAGGAAGATCTCTCAGAATTTGATCCTAATTATTGCATAATACATCTTGATCAAGATATAGCCCCAGGTGGTTATGGTTGGGTTTTTCCCAAGGGGGAAAACAAGGTAAACATCGGTCTTGGTGTTGAAAAAACTCTTCTAGAAAAACGAAACAAAAGAATGGGAAAACAAGATAATCTTTCTTCTTTAATTGAAGAATATCTTCAAAGAAACGTAGCTATAAAAAATGCAAGATTATCAGAAGACCCAGAAGATAAAAACAACGCGACTGGAAACTTTCAAGTTTCCGTTAGAAGACAAAATGATTGTTTGGTAGCAAATGGTTTTATGATCGTTGGAGATGCTGCTTGGATGCCAAAACCCTTAGATGCCGGAGGAATCGGTCCGGCTCTAATTGCTGGTACAATAATCGGAAAATGTGCAGTAGAGGCAATCCAAGAGGGAGATGTTACCGAAAGAGGATTGTGGAAATACAACAAAGAGTTTGTAAATGAATATGGTTACAAAACGGCCGGTTTAGAAATATTTAGAAGCTTAATTCAAACATTGACAAATGATCAGATTAGTTATGGTATGAAACATTTTTTGGGGAATCTTGACGTCGAGGCCATTTCAAAAGGAGAACATCCAGATTTTAGTACTCTAGGAAAAATTGGGATGATGATTAGAGGGGCACTCAACAAAAAGCTAGCTGAGGGCCTTAAATTTACTACACAGCAAAATCAATGGTTAACAAAGCATTATTACGATTATCCAGATTCTCCTGAGGGATTTGAAAAATGGAGAGATGAACTCCATAAAAGTATGGATGATACTAATGCTAAGTTAACTCAATATCAAAACTAAGACTTATTTGTAAAAACTTCTCCATTTGAGATAATGCTTCAAGAACCAACTTATTTAGATTGGAATAACTCGTTTGATACTTTGAACAAGGCATACGAGACAGGATTATTCGTTTTGATTATTGGTCCAAAGGGTACTGGAAAAACGACTTTGGTTAGAGATTTTGCAAAAAGTAAATCAGCAAAACTTGAATCTGTTAATTTTAGCCTCAGAACAAGAGAAAGTCACCTAGTTGGAACCAAAACCTTGACAGAAGGTACCGTAGGTTTTGATGAAGGTATTTTGATTAAATCAATGAAAGAGGGCAACTTACTTTATCTTGATGAGATTAACGCCGCAGAACCTGATGTGTTATTAAGATTAGATGAGGCACTAGACGATCGTCGTCAAATTGTACTAAAAGAGTCCTCGGGAGAGGTTATAAAAGCAAAGCAAGGATGGTTTGTTGTTGCAACAATTAATCCTCTTACTCATGTAGGAACAAAGGAATTACCCCCACAGTTATTGAGTAGATTTCCAATACGAATTAGACTTGGATATCCTCCTGAAGATATTGAATTAAAAATTGTAAAAAAATATGTTTTAGGATCATATGACGATGAAATTAAACAAGGGATTAAACTTGCGAATAATCTGAGACAAGCCGCAGCCGTTGAGGAGTTGTTTTACTCTCCAAGTCTTAGAGAAACAATAGCATATGGAAAATTGGTAGATTTGGGGACATCCCCAAGGGAATCTGCACAAATTGTTTTTGGAAATGTTTATGCTCAATGGGGAAATATAGAGTATCAAAAGGTAAGTGACATCATCACCTCTATGTTTGGGAACTAAATGCAGAGACTTCAATTCCAAAATGATACATTAATTGAGATTGCAACATTTCTAGCTAGAAGATGGTCTGGAAAGGAAAACGTGACAATAGAATTTTCATCAAAAAGTGAAACTAAAACAAAAATTCGAGAAAATACTATAGTGTTACTCCCGTTTAAAAAATTACAAGGAGATGACTTTCAAAAATATAGACAATTCCGAGCTATTCTATGGTATGAAGCAATGAGAATAAAATTTTGTAAGAAAATTTTAAG
>JBFJMG010000044.1:0-8190 GCA_041634015.1 Nitrosopumilaceae archaeon | reverse complement strand
TCTCTTTTTAAACAATAAATCAACATGGGTACGACGTTGTAATTGCTCATTAATTTTGGCAGTAAGATACCTTCCTTTTCTATCTCCATCCAGAAGAACAATTACAGTTTCAAAATGTGCCACAAAATCTACAAATCTTATTAGACCTCCAAATTTGTGAAATTCTAAAATTTTCCCTGAAAAACCTAATTTTCTAAGTGCCAACGAGTCTCGTTTTCCCTCAACAATGACTACGCTGTTTTTTTGTAGATTAAGTGATGAAATAAATTTTTTTAGCCCTTCAATTTCTTGTGCTGATGCTTGCACAGTGTAAGATGTAACTGAACATATTAAGAAGTTTCTAAAAAATGCAATTGAATGTCAGATGTTTTAGTTATACAAAATTCTCAAAACGAGGGACTAGGCACACTGAAAGAATTGTTAGAAATAGATGGATTTAAAATAAAATCCTTAAATGCAAAACATGAAAAAATTGCAGAAAATTTGCACTCTTTTTTGATAATACTGGGGGCTCCAGAATCTGCCAATGATTCACTACCTTATCTAAGGACAGAAGAAACGCTCATTCGAAATTATATCGAATCAAATATTCCAGTTTTGGGAATATGTTTGGGCTCACAGCTAATCGCAAAAGCCCTTGGCGGGTCGGTATTTGAAGGACCCAAACCCGAAATTGGATTTTATCATGATTTACAGGGCAATTCTTCTTTATTTCGAGGATTTGATTGTCCATTTACCGTATTTCATTGGCATGCTGATACATTTACCCTTCCAAAAGATGCTCAGAGACTTTCTTCTTCAAAGGATTATGAAAATCAGGCATTCCGATATGGGAGCGCCATTGGTTTGCAATTTCATCTTGAAGTCGACACAAAAATGGTTAGCTTGTGGTTAGACAAATCATTAACATACTTGGAAAAAAATCCAAGTATAGATCCCCACAAAATTCGTGATGATATTGCAGGCAACATATCTATAGTTAATAATAATATGAAAAAATTCTATAAAAATTTCAAATCAGAATTCAGTCTTTGACCAAAGTTTAATATACTTTATTTTGTTTTGTGGATCGACTTATGAGTTTTGTAAAAAAAACTTTTGATGAAACAATAAAGACTGATCATAAGATAATTACTGAAGAACTTTCTAAATCAATTTTAAAAAAATATGGAATTAAAGTTCCTGGATATGCCTTAGTAACATCGGAACAAGATGCAGCCAAACAAGCAAGAAAATTAGGGTTCCCGCTTGTTATGAAAGTCGTTTCTCCACAAATCCTTCACAAGACCGATGTTGGCGGTGTTAAAGTAGGAATAGACAATGTCAATGATGTAAAGAAAACTTTCAAGGACATGTACGGTCGTCTCTCCAAGAAAAAAGGCATACATGTTAAAGGAATCCTGCTTGAAAAAATGGTTCCAAAAGGTGTTGAGCTTATTATTGGTATTCAAAACGATTCGCAATTTGGTCCTATAATTATGGTGGGACTGGGAGGTATAATGACTGAAATCATGAAGGATGTTGCGTTTAGAATGCTTCCAATTACAACCTCGGATGCAAAATCTATGATTAATGAACTCAAAGGTTCAAAACTTCTCAAAGGATTTCGCGGCAGCAAACCAATTGATCTTAATATGGTAGCAAAAATGCTGGTACAAATTGGGAAATTAGGAACTGAGAATGCTGATTACATTAACAGCATCGACTTTAACCCTGTAATCGTTTATCCAAAATCACATTTTGTCGTTGACGCAAAAATTATTCTAAACCACGAATTAAAGAAAAATTCTATTTCTAAAGCCAAACCAAATAAGGAATCTATGGAGAAGTTTTTCACTCCCGAGTCTGTTGCATTAGTTGGAGCATCTTCAACTCCTGGAAAGATTGGAAATTCTGTATTAGATGCACTTGGAAAACAAGATTACAAAGGTAAAGTGTTTCCAATTAATCCTAAACAAGAGTCAATCCTTGGAATCAAATGTTATCCATCATTAGATGCAATACCCGAAAAAGTTGATCTGGTTGTGGTTTGTATTGATCTTGCAGAGTGTGGACCTATTATGAAAACATGTGCTGAGAAAGGAATTCACAATGTTGTAATTGTTTCTGGTGGCGGAAAGGAACTTGGCGGTAACAGGGCTGCAATGGAAGCTGAGGTAAAGGAATTATCCCTCAAACACAAAATCCGGGTAGTTGGTCCCAATTGTATAGGAATGTTCAACGCTGCAAATCGTCTTGATTGTGCGTTTCAAGGGCAAGAAAGAATGGTACGTTCGAAATTAGGAAATGTTGCATTTTTCTCACAAAGTGGGACCATGGGAATTAGTATGTTAGAAAGTGCTGATGTGTTTGGTTTATCAAAAATGATCAGTTACGGTAACCGTTCGGATGTTGATGAGGCAGACATGATATGGTATGCAGCAAATGATCCTCAAACCAAAGTAATTGGATTATATGTTGAAGGCTTTGGTGATGGAAGAAAATTCATTAATACTGCCAAAAAAGTTATGAAAGAAAAGAAGAAACCAATCGTTATTTGGAAGAGTGGAAGAACCGCTGCAGGAGCAAAACAAGCGGCATCACATACGGGTTCCCTTGGGGGTTCAAATGCAATTATTATGGGAGCATTCAAGCAAGCAGGAATTATTTCAGTAGATAGTTATCAAGAACTTGTTGGCGTGTTAAAGGCATTAGCATGGCAACCTCCTGCCAAGGGCAATCGAGTTGCCATGACTAGTAACGGAGCTGGTCCAATGATTGGTGGAATTGACCATTTAGAAAGATTAGGTCTTACGATAGGAAAATTATCTCCAAAACTTCTTGCAAAAATGAAGGCGCGGTTTCCACCCACTGTTCCTATCCACAATGGTAATCCGGCAGATGTAGGTGGTGGTGCAACTGCAGATGATTATAGATTCGTAATTCAGCAATTTTTTGATGAAAAGAATATTGATATTGCTATGCCATGGTTTGTCTTCCAAGATGATCCACTAGAAGAGACAATTGTAGATCATTTAGCTGATTTTTCAAAATCAAAAAAGAAACCACTAGTAGTTGGTTGTAATGGTGGTCCATATACTGAAAAAATGATAAAATTGGTTGAGAGTCATAATATCCCAGTTTACCAAGACCTTCGAACTTGGGTCGCAGCTGCATCTGCCTTGTCCCAATGGGGAAAAGTACGAGGACCTTAGATAACATTTAAGTCTGACAATATAACGAAAATTCTCATGTCTTTAGTAACGAAATCGGTATCTGATGGTATTTGTACTGTCAAAATTAATCGCCCAGACAAACTAAATGCCATGAACATCGACGTCGCAAAAGAATTAGTAGATACTTTTGAAGCACTTGGAAGAGATGACAGTGTAAAAGTTATCATTCTTACTGGTGAAGGTCATAAGGCCTTTTCTGCGGGAGCTGACATTGAATATATGTCCAAAATTTCTCCAGACCAATCAGTTGAGTATGCAAAACTAGGACAACTTGTTACATCCACTGTTGAGCTCGTAAAACAACCAACAATAGCAGCCGTAAATGGTTTTGCCCTAGGAGGTGGATGTGAGCTTGCCATGTCCTGTGATATTAGAATTGCAGCAGATACTGCAAGAATGGGTCAACCGGAAGTAACGATTGGTATTCCTCCTGGGTGGGGTGGAACACAAAGATTAATGAGAATCGTTGGAATTGCAAAGGCAAAAGAAATTGTTTACACTGGAAAAATGATTAATGCACATGAAGCAAAAGAGATTGGGTTGGTAAATCAAGTGTATCCAATTGATACTTTGATGGAAGAAACATTAAAGATGGCACAACAAATTGCTTCAAATTCCGTAATGGGAGTACAAATGTCTAAAATTGCAATTAACAAAGGACGAAACGCAGATTTGGATACCGGACTTACAGTTGAACTATTAGCTTGGAGAAATTGCTTTACACATCAAGATCGTAAAGATAGAATGAATGCTTTTGTAAATAAGTCAAAAAAATAAGCTACTCCTAATTTTTCTTTTCTTTTATTGCTACACTAGTGGGTAGAGTGGGAAAAGCTTATTATAATTTGAATCGGCTTTTTGAACTATGGCAACAGAACAGACCGAAAAACTAGTAACAGTTACGCCAAAGGCTGCAGAAAAAATCAAAGAATTCATGAAAGAAGAAGCAGAGAAACCAGAATACCTTAGAGTCTATGTTCAAGGTGGTGGTTGTTCAGGACTTTCTTATGGAATGGGTTTTGAAAAACAGCCAGAAGAGGACGACACTGTTATCGTTGAACAAGGAGTAAAACTTCTAGTTGACAGCTATAGTCAAGATCATCTCAAAGGAGCAAATGTTGACTATATTGAAAGTCTCATGGGTTCTGGATTTAAAATTAATAATCCAAACGTAACTAAAAGTTGTTCTTGTGGTTCATCCTTTAGTACAGAATAAGGAAACCCCATTTTTTCCACCTTTTTAGATTTAGCTCAAACTGAGATAATATACTAAAATTTCGATACGCAAATATACCCAAATGAGAGACCCAAAATATTGTTAATTAAGGAGATGAAAAAATATTGCCTCAATCAGGAATTGTCAAATATCACGTTAAACTTTCCTTTGAAGTCGATGGACTCGTTGAACGGGCAGATATAATCGGAGCTATCTTCGGTCAAACAGAAGGACTGTTAGGACCAGAGATGAATCTGAATGAACTGCAACGAGTATCCAAAGTTGGTAGAATTGAAGTAAATACATCATCTACATCAAACACAACCAAAGGAGATGCTCTTTTACCAATGAGTACTGATATAGATACATGTGCTCTTATTGCTGCTGCAGTTGAGAGCATAGATAAGGTAGGACCCTTTGATTGTAAATTTAAATTAGATGCAATCGATGATGTGAGAGCTGCCAAGAAAGATGATATTGTAAGAAGAGCAAAAGAAATCAAACAACGATGGGCCACAAAAACAGTGAGTGAGGGAGATACCATGTTAAAGGATGTACACGAGGGATCATCTGCAAAGGTCACAACCTATGGACCGTCCCGTTTGACATGTAGTTCTGGAGTCTTTGACTCTCCTTGGATAATTCTCGTAGAAGGACGCGCTGATGTAATTAATTTGTTAAGAGCTGGATATGATAATGCTTTAGCAATAGAGGGTGCAAAAATTGATGAATCAATCAAAGAACTATGTTCTAAAAAAGACAAAGTTGTGGCCTTTTTAGATGGGGACAGATCCGGAGGTTTCATTCTAAAAGAACTCAAATCAGTAGTTGATATAGATGTAGAATTACGAGCAGACCCTGATGTAGAGGTAGAAGAACTTACACCGCAGAGAATAGATGAAATTCTTAGACCGGTAGCAAAAGAAATCAAAGAAGGGGATGCACCAAAACCAGCTGTTACAAAAGAAGAAGACAAACCAATTGCTGATCTTGCGGCAAAAATTTATCCTGCCCTTAATGAAACACTTGAAGCATTAGCGTTGGATAGTGATCAAAAAGAACTTTTCAAAGTTCCAATTAGTGAGCTGGTTAGTAAGCTTTCCAGCCAATCTGGAATTAAGTTCCTTGTTCTTGATGGAATAATTACACAACGATTACTTGAAGGTGCTAGCAAAGCAGGAATTCAATATGTAATTGGTCATAGGGTTGCAAAATTAACAAATCCTAACGGGGTGACTCTTAGAACCTTTTCGGAACTCGGCGTTGCCTAGAATTAATGACCGATCTCAAACTCCAACACATTCTCACTTTAACATACCTGCTCTCAAAAGGTGCAAGACATAACTTTGTTTCAATTACCACCTCATCCCTAGGAAAAAATATTAAAAAATCCCAACAGGCAGCATCCAAACATCTCCTTGAACTAGAAAATGATGGTTTTATTGAACGAATTTTGAAAGGACGAAAGACGTCTGTCAAAATTACCTCCAAAGGCTTCTCACAATTAGTAAAACTTTCTGACCATCTGCAAAGTACTTTGAAATCTTTTCCGTCCTATATGGAATTAAAGGGGACACTCGTTTCTGGGATGGGTGAAGGGGCTTACTACATGTCCCTCAAGGGATATACAAAACAATTCAAAACAAAAATTGGTTATGTCCCGTTTCCAGGAACTTTAAATGTAAAACTAGAGAAAAAAGAACATGTAGAAGCACTTCATTATTTTGAATCACTGGATGGAATTATGATAAATGGTTTTAATGATGAAAAGCGTTCATACGGCTGGGTAAAATGTTTTCCTGCCAAATTAAATAACAAAATTGATTGCAATTTAATTCGTCTTGAAAGAACTCATCATGATCCTTCCATTATTGAATTAATTTCCAAAATTAATATCAGACGGAGAGCCAAACTTTTAGATGGCTCAAAAATTACATTAGAAATACCGTTAAACACTTCTTAATCTAAATGTCATGAATAGAATCACCATATTTTTTTTCGATATCTGAACTTGAGATCTCAGGAACCGGAGATTGGAGTCGGGCAACTTTAACTTCTAAGCCGATTCGCAGACACCCATCAATGATAAATTTTTCTTGATGTACTTGATCATAACCCAAGGCAATGATTTGAGGTTTAACATGATCTACTGTTTTGAAGATATCTTGCTCATTTCCAACTAATGCTAAATCTACCATGGAGAGTGAATTAACCAGATCTTTTCGTAACTCCTGGTTATGTAAAGGGACACGTTTTTTCATTTTTACTGCAGTTTTATCGGTTGCGATTACTACCACTAAAACATCACCAAGGGCTTTAGCTGCATTCAAAGTATGAATGTGCCCTGGGTGGATTATATCAAAAACTCCGCCTGCTAGAACAACCCGTAAAGAATTTCTACCAATATCTGTCAGACAATTTTTCCCCCCATCAATCAACCCATTTTTTTCGAGATTTACAATTCGAGACTGGATATAATCTTGAGAAAGCTTGAGACTTTTTTCCAACACTTTCATTGGATCCTCATTTGATAACGACGCAACACAAAATGAAGTTAAAATGGTTTTATCAATAATATCCAATTCGAAGAAACTAAAACAATCCCTTTCTTTAATTCATCGATAATCTCTACATTCTTGGCTCTAAACCCGCGGCAATCCTTAGTGCATCTACCAGACCATCAGCATATCCTATACTCAAAATCGCTACTTCATCTTTTCCTTGATGAAGAAAATTTTCTGCATCCTTAATGTATAATTCTGAATTTTCCAGAACTGCTTGAAATTCTTTTTTTCCTTTGTAGTAGGGTGAAATTTCTAATAATGCCTTTCTCACCATTGGAACATATTTTTCTATCATTTGTTTTGAAATTTTTTCTATGCCCTCTGAATTACCTTTTGGAGGATCATGACAAAAAATCAATACCTTCAATGCATCTGATTCGGTAAAATGAAGTCTACCCGGAATGATTACTGTATGCGGTGGCTTTCCAAAATCTACAGTTTTTAGACTAGAAATTTTTCCTGCAACAATTGATTGATTTGTGAAGCCTACTCTAGAGGCAACTATTACAAAGTTATCTTCTCTTAGAACTTTTCTTTTTTGTTCTTTTTCGGTTGTTAGTAATCCACTTAAAGCCTCTTTAGGATCAAGAAAAAAGCCATCATCTTGATTATATTCTAAAAGAAAAACCGTGTGGTTGCCTTGAACTAAATTGTGATATAATATGTAATATGGGGTATCAAAAGATTTTTCATCACTCATTATAGTTGCAATTCTTCCTACTTTGTAATAGTGTAATCCACACTCTCCTATCATGGAGGTAATGGAAGAAGCAGCATGAACGGTTTGGGTTTTTATATTTTCTTGAACTGCACGTACTCGTAATTCAATATGTGTAGTGGCAATGTAGGGATCACCATATGACAATAAAACAACTTTGTTCTTTTTTGAATTTTTTAAAATTTCGGACCCATCTTCTACCATCCAGCGCTTCGCAATTTTGAATTGGCCCTTTACAAGTTTCTTTATTTCCAAAAGATTTGATTTGGTTATTGGACTGGTGAATTGTTCAAGATAAACTATGTCCGCTACCGATAATATCTTTTGAGTTTCCAAAGAAATTGATTTCGGTCCTGAAATACCTAATCCAATAAACCAAAGCATTAGTGCATCTTTCTATCGTGTAGTCTTTTTAAATGCTGCAAAGTTTTTTTGAGTACCTCGATACCCCGCAAATACTCGTCGATAGAAACTCGT
>JBFJMG010000043.1:0-8195 GCA_041634015.1 Nitrosopumilaceae archaeon | reverse complement strand
GATTCTCTAAGACGTGGGGAATTTGTATTGCTCCATGACTCTGCTGGAAGAGAAAATGAAATCGATATGGTAGTAGCTGCAGAATTTATCACCCCAGAACACATTGCCAGAATGCGACAGCATGCCGGTGGTCTATTATGCTTGGCAATTGATTATTCTTTTGCAAAGAAGTTGGGTTTACGTTACATGCATGACATACTTTCTGATTCATTTGAATCAAAAGAAATGATTATGGGTTTGGCGCCCTATGGAGATCATCCAACCTTTTCCATCTCTATAAATCACTACCAAACCTATACTGGAATTACAGATAGAGACAGGACATTGACAATTAAGGAGATGGCAAACCTGTACAAAATTAATAATCCAAAAAATAAATTCATCTCTTCTTTTAAAACTCCGGGCCATGTCCCAATGTTAATTGCTGAAGACGGTTTAATTAAAAAAAGACAGGGACATACAGAGATGTCTATTTTCTTGACTCAAATTGCAAATTTGACTCCTGTAACAGCAATTTGTGAAATGATGGATGCCGATACATACTCAGCCTTATCATTTGAGAAAGCCACAAAATTTGCAAAACAAAATGCGATTCCATTAATAGATGGAAAAGAGTTACTAGAATTTCAAAAGGTATAGCCTTGAACATTGCAATAGTAGTGGCAGAATTTAATGACAATATAACATCTAGAATGTTAGAAGTCGCAAAAGAAAAGGCAGCTCTCCTAAAATTAAAAATAGTATACACATGTAAGGTACCTGGGTGTTTTGATATGCCTCTGTTGGTAGACTCATTACTAGAAAAGAAGGAGGTCGATGCGGTAGTTACCTTGGGTGCCATTATCAAAGGTCAAACAAAGCATGACGAAGTTATTGCTCATTCTACTGCTAAAGCCTTGACGAATTTATCTCTAAAACACCAAAAACCTGTTTCACTTGGAATAACTGGTCCTGGAATGCAGGAAAGACATGCCTATGCCCGAATAAGACCAGTTGCAGAAAGGGCTGTGGAGGCAACCCTCAAGATTTCTAAAGAACTTGCAAAAATCAGATAACTATGATCCAGTTGACAATAGTTAAGATAATCGGCTATGGGCCGTGGACATTAACGCTTGGTAGTGATAGAGAGCACGAACTACAGATGCTTCAAGCATCTCTTTACAAAGAGGTTCAAAAATTGTTTTCGGAGAAAAATGGCCTGGTATTTCTAAATAGATCTGATGAATTTTTTGTTGTAACCAATGGCATTACTCTTAATGACCATATAGAGATCCAGAAAAAATTGCAGTCTTTATTTGAGCTGAAACTTTCAATGTCAATAGGGTATGCAAAAACACCTTATGAAGCAAATCTTAAAGCTCATGAGGGGAAAAAATCAGAAAAATATCTCAGCAAAGAACACAATATTTTTGGATTTGTTAACGGCACGATAAAAGAAAAAATTACAATAATGCATCTAGACGTGGAAGACTTGACATCCAAAAGGAAAACGCAGTCTCCTTATGAAATCTCATCATCCATTTTTAGACTCTATTCTAAAATGACAGATTACTTCATAGACAAAAATTCTATTACATTTTTCTTGGGAGGAGATAATTTCATGGTAATTGCAGCCGACATTACAAAAGATGATGTTAGAAAGTTTTTGCAGTTAATTAAAAACGAAGATGACATTACTCTTAACTGCGGAATTGGGAATGGTAAAACAGCTCGCGAAGCTGTAATGCTTGCCACTAAATCTCTTGACACAATTAGAGAAATCAGAGATTCTGGTGGTAAAAAACCTGAAATTTATGAATTATCATGCTCTTAAAAAATTTGAGTGTTCTCTTTGGAAAAGAATTACGATATATCCCATCAGCTGATGTAAAAATATCTGGTCAAAGATTCACGAAAATAAAACCTCAGATAAAACCTAACCGCAAAGAAGAATGGATCGATTGCGAGGGTTTAATATTAATTCCCGGATTAATTAATTCACATACCCATATTGGGGATTCAATTGGCAAGGATATTACAATAAACAGTTCAGTTGATGAAAGAATTCATCCAGTTATGGGTATTAAATCCAAAATCCTAAGGACATCAAAAAAAAGTCATTTGATCACTTTTATGAAAAACGCCTGTTATTCGATGATCAAAAAAGGTACGACTACCTTTGTAGATTTTCGAGAGGGAGGATTTGAAGGAGTTGCATTACTAAAAAAAGCACTATCAGAAGTACCCATTCGTTGTGTAATTTTGGGAAGATTAGAATATTATCAAAATCAAAAAGAGGTAAAAAAAAATCACGAATTTCCGATTCAAAAACGTAAGGAATTGCATAGAATTTTAAAAAATTGTGATGGAATCGGTCTGAGTGGTGCTAACGAAAATAGCGATAAGGTTCTTGATTTTTATTCTAAAACTCGTAAACTAAAGGCAATCCATTCGGCTGAATCCATCCAAAGTGTAAAATTTTCAAAAAAAAATACGAAGCGAACTGAAACAGTACGTGCTCTGTTACTAAGACCTCATTTTTTGGTTCATCTAACTAATGCATCCAAAAGAGAAATTCGATTAGCTGCCAAAAAAACACGAGGAGTAGTAATTTGTCCTAGAGCAAATGCTTCACTTGCTGAAGGAATGCCCGACGTCAACCATATGCTTGAAGTAGGATGCAACATTACAATAGGTACAGATAATGTTATGATAAATTCTCCCGACATGTTCAGGGAAATGGATTATCTTTGGAAAATTACTATGGGCATCAACAAAAAGCGGATTGACCCAAGAGAAGTTCTAAAAATGGCGACGGTAAATGCATCTAAAATGTTAAGAAAAGATATTGGATTTATTGATACAAACAGACTCGCAGATTGTGTTTTTATTGATAAGCATTCTATAGACTTGGAACCAATGCATAATCCATATGCATCTATTGTTCATAGAGTTTCTGAATCATCAATTAAGGGTGTAATGATTGGGGGTAAGATAGTTAATGGCAAAATCTAGACCCCGGGTTATTCTTAATGCGGCAATCTCGATAGATGGTAAGATAGCAACAAGAACTGGAGATTCAAAATTATCTTCTGGCCAAGATATCAAAAGAGTTCACACGCTGAGAGGTAAGGTAGATGCAGTACTTGTAGGAAAAAATACTGTAAAAAGGGACAATCCACTGTTAACTGTAAGATTTGCACGTGGGAAAAATCCACTAAGGATAATTTTAGATTCTAAAGGTGAGATTGCGTCAAAATCTAAAATTTTAAAAACATGTAAAAAAGTTCCAACCCTCATAGCTGTATCTAAAAACGTCTCAAAAAAAAATCTTTGTCGCTTACAGAAACATCAGGTTGACGTAATCATTTTAGGAGAAAATAAAATCGATATTAAAAAACTTCTAATCTATCTGGGGGAAAAGAAAATCAGAACAATTCTTCTTGAAGGAGGAGGAACTGTAAATTGGGAATTTATTAAAAACGATCTTGTAGATGATTTTATAATTACTATTACGCCATTTCTAATTGGGGGAAAAGACGCCATCACATTAGTTCAAGGGCAAGGATTTTCGAAAATAATAAAATCAAAAAAATTAAAGCTGAATAAAATATCAAGATATGGAAATGAAATAGTGGCAAAATACATGAGTTGAACTATTTTTGTAAGAAGTTTAACCTCTAAGTTCTTATACCAAAATCTATTAGAAACGAGAAGTGGCTAGTAAAAAAACTACAACTCGTAGTAAGAGTAAATCAAAAGCAAAGCCCAAGAAAACAAAAGCTAAACCAAAAAAATCCTTTGGAGGTTATGCGATTAGTTTCAAGGGACGAAAAGATTCAGTGGAAAAAGTTTTTGGCTCAAAACCAATTGCTCCAAGTGAAATGACAAAGAAAATTTGGGCTTATGTTAAAGCAAATGACTTAGGTTCAAAATAATTTTTTCTTTTTCTTTAAAACCGAATAGATTATAGAATGCTCAATTAAGAAATTTCGATATGTCCACTGCTTCATTAAGAAGGGATCATGACCTCATTGAAAAAGTAATAAATGCAATGAATGCTACAATTCAACTCCTTAAAAATGGAAAAGAAATACCTGAAATTATTTTAAATCAAACAATTGATTTTTCTAATAATTTCACAGATGTTTGTCACCATAGCAAAGAAGAAAATTCATTATTTCCTGCATTGGAAAAATCTGGAATGCCACGCAATATGGGTCCAATAGGGATGATGTTAATGGAGCATGAAAAATCTCGAGTCATTGTAAAAAAAATAAAAGAATCTGCGTCTGATTACTTTAAAACAAAGAATGCGACGCAATTAATTGTGGATATGCAAGAATATACAGAACATATTACTCAACACCTATGGAAAGAAAACAACAGGTTGTTTCTGATGGCAGATGCACGTTTACAAAATATTGCAAAACAAGTTGATCAGGAATTAGTTGAAACTGAAGAAAAAAAATTCAAAGAAGTTGGTAAAAAAAGATCAGATTTTGAGAAGATGGCATCTGATCTTTTAGAGTTAGTTTCCCAGCAAAAATAATAAATTAAATTGACGAGGACTAGCGCACTCCGGAAAACATGAACCCTGACAACATATCAAAGTTCACGGCGTTTCCACGTCGTACTTGACTTTACTCAAACGTAATTTAAACAACTTGAGTATCCTCGTCATAATTCGTTA
This sequence comes from Nitrosopumilaceae archaeon, assembly GCA_041634015.1. Lineage (GTDB taxonomy): Archaea > Thermoproteota > Nitrososphaeria > Nitrososphaerales > Nitrosopumilaceae > JBFJMG01. The sequence continues at coordinate 3,523 of JBFJMG010000043.1, read as the reverse complement.
CGGCGTTTTAATACTTAAGGGAAGTCATAATTCTCAGTTTGCGTATAAAAACACATTATTTTGATTAGGCGGATAACTCCATTTTTCCATCAATAACTTTTTGAATGGTTTCAAGCAAATCGTCAATCTCATATGGTTTGTATACTACCCCAGAAGCCTTCATAGCCATTAATTTTTCTTCGGTTTCTTGTCTTAGATCAGCTGTGACCAGAATCACATTTGAATTGGGATCAAATTCTCTGATCTTTTGTAGGCCATAAATTCCGTCAAATTCCGGCATCATTACATCCATTAAAACGACATCAGGATCAAACTTTTCATATAATTCAACTGCCTCCTTTCCATTAGATCCAGAAGCTAAAACATCAATATTCATAATCCTAAGTATATCGCAAAAGGATTCTGCGAGTTCTTTATCATCTTCGATAACTATTGCTCGGGTCATTAGGTTAATCAAAGTTGGAACCTGTAAAATTATTTGATTGTATGTTCAATAATCACATACAATATGAAGTGATTGGGTTCTAACCCTATTCTACATAATGATGATGAATCAAATTATCATAGAATCTTACTGATTTTATATTTACAAATTCGAGCATTCCATATCTTGAAAGCTCCCTTCCAAATCCGGAATGCTTTATTCCACCAAAAGGAATTCTGGGATCAGAAATTACTACGTTGTTAACGCTAACTATTCCTGATTCTATGCGTCTTGAAAGGGCTTCAGCTTTGGTTAAATCATCAGTCCAAATACTTGCTCCCAAACCATACTCAACACTGTTTGCTAATTTCACGGCTTCATTTTCATGTTCAACGATAGTAATTGGAGCAACTGGGCCAAAGGTTTCTTCTTGAGCTATTCGCATATTTGGTTTAATGTTTTTCATTATTGTGGGTTTGTAATAGTATCCCTTTTGTTCTAGCTGATCTCCTCCTAGAAGAATATCGGCTCCTTTTTGTTTTGCGTCCTCAACGATTCCAGAAATGGTTTCAAGACTCTCTTTACTTGAGAGGGGACCTAAGTCATTATCGATAGAATTAGGATCACCGACTTTTAGTTGAGAGGCTTTTTTAACGAATCGTTCTGTGAATTCCTCTGCTACATTTTTTTCAACAAAAAATCTTTTTGAAGCAATACAACTTTGTCCACAATTAATAAACCGACCTTTGACAGCTCCGTCTGCTGCTTTTTCAATATTTGCATCATCTAAAACTATGAATGGATCGCTTCCACCTAGTTCTAAAACACATTTTTTTAAATTAGCTGATGCTCTTTCTCCCACTTTTGCTCCAGCATTTGTACTTCCAGTGAAGGTAACTGCGTTAACTTGTGAATCTATCAAGTGGTTAGCCGATTCTACACTTCCTACTACCGTTTGAAAAATTCCATCCGGAAAACCAGATTCGCTAAAGGCCTTTTCAATCTCTATACCACACTGCATTGTAACTCTTGAGGGTTTCATTATGATGGTATTTCCTGCCATTAGACAGGGTGCTGCAAATCTAAGTGCCTGCCAATATGGAAAATTCCATGGCATAATAGATCCGATTACTCCTAATGGTTCAAAAGTGATGAAGCTTTTTCTTGCGTCGGTATTCAGTACTTCCTCAGAGAGAAAACTGCTTCCATGGTCAGCATAAAATTCTAATGCCCAGGCGCATTTTTCGACTTCACCAATAGCCTCTTTTAGAACTTTACCCATTTCAGCTGAGGCAATTTTTGCAAGTTCTTTTTTGTTCTTTTTTAGATATTCGACTAAATTATAGATACAACCTCTTCTTTTTTTATCATCCTTCCTCCACTCAAAAAACGCATTTTTTGATTTTTGTACTAACTGATCTATCTGGTTTTTATCCATCGGATCATAAGAAGCAATTTTTTCTTCAGTTGCAGGGTTTACAGTAATTATTTGACTCAAGGGATTTTCCGTATTTCTAACCTTATTTATTTTTGCAACTTTTTATCAGAAATAGAATTAAGCTCGGAGAGTATTTTTGCGTATGATTCGGTAAAAACATGCATGTAATTATCATAAGATTTTATTGCTGAGATCCTCACTTGGCCATAGGCTTTAAGAAGTTCAGTAGAAACTTCGATTTGATCTGTATAGATTTTTGCTAAAATACTCCAAAACTCATCAAAAATACGGATAGAAGTTTGATCAATGTTTAATTTATCAAAAAATTCCTTTTCTGCGATATAACAAGATCCAAATAGATCATCTACCATATGGAGATATTCAGAATAAACATCTGAGTAAATTTGAAATTGAATCGGAATTTGAGATTCTAATTTTTTAATTACTTTTGATGTGTTTCCTTTCATTGTCTCACATAATGAAATTGAATCATTTTTTGATTCAACCTTTGACTCTGAATTCTGTGCCATATCGGTAGATTCTCAATTACGTTCTTCAAGGATTTATTATTATCGATCAAAAATTTAGTACGTGTCTTTTGATTAGCCAAAAAACCACAAAACAATCTATCGGATCCTAGTAAAGGAAAGTTCTTTCTTGTGGAATATTTTTTAACGGTTGCCCTAAATCATATTTTTCAGTATTACAGAATAATGTAATTTAGAAGGTTTGTTGCATGTCTTTTTTGATCTCATCAATTTTTTTAGCAAATGCCTTTTTTGATTTATCATTTTTTTTCAAATTTAAAACATTTCCACAAGTGGGGCATTTGAACATGTCATCTAAGGCGTTTTCAAATGTTACTCTTGGGCAATCCTCATTTCCACAGTGATAAAATTCGGAAGAATTTTCATAATCTAATCTTTGTTGTAGGCGTTCTCCAATTTTCTTTTTTTGATTTTCAATAAAGTTTTCAACTTCATCCCTTCTTGATCTCCATCTGTAAACAAACCATCCCTTACGTTCATCCTTTACTCTAATACCAGTGATAAGCGATTTTCCAAATAAATCATAAAGTACCTTTCTTACCATATTGATTCTCAAGCCGGTAGAGCTTGCAATTTCTTCATCTGTAGCATCTTCAGCTTTAAGTAAGGATCTTGCAACCTTGAGATATTCATCGCCTCCGATCATTTGAGAGATTCTAACAAAAGGATCCTCGTAATTTTCGACCAACGAGTTTTTCTGATTTTCTTCTGTTATTAATCCCTTGTTCTGTTTTTAATTACGGTTTTACCTTGTTTTGAGGGGATGATCTTTTGTTGTGCATTTTGAAAATTTTTTAAAAATTGGTGTCCTTGATGAATACGATCAAGACAAATGGCCAAAGCACTAATTTCTGAATGTGGTTGGTTACCGATTGCTACGTTAAAATCGGCTAGATTATAGACTTCTCTGGGTACTTTTTCTGCTCCTACAACTATTAGGATGTCTCTCTCATTCTGAATTTGCCGTTCTACATTCTGTATATTTTCTCCGTACATTGTTAGATGAAGGATTTTCATGGATTTTCGCCGATTTTTGATAATTTCTTTCCAATTTTCAATAAGTTCAATTTCAAAGTCTCCACCCCACCTATCATTAATTTTTTCAAGGGTATC
>JBFJMG010000042.1:0-8274 GCA_041634015.1 Nitrosopumilaceae archaeon | reverse complement strand
TTTTGATGCAGATACATCGAAAATTTTATCGGAGCTAGAACACAACAAGCAAACCATTGCTTACCTTGCCAAAAAATCGAACTTATCAGAAGAAACTGTTTTAGAAAAATTATTGCCGTTAATCGAATATGAATTCATTTTAGAAGAGACCATAAATGGCAATAAATACCTGCGGGCAGATTCAAGCAAACTAGCTAGTGTAATTGAAAATGACGAAAACTTTGGTTCTGCTATTGAGGGATTAACAAAATTAGACAGCTATCTTAATTAGATTTTTTTCTAACACGTTCTTTAATTGCAAATACCCCAACACCCACCATGCCAACCATCCCTACTATTAAAAATGCAAACGACGCATTTCGTATTGCGACTTTGGCGGAATCTGGCATATGTCCCAAAACACCAACAACGTGAATTTCTTCAGGCCCCCTGTTTTCTACCTCTAAACGATACTCTCCAGGTTTTTCAATTGTAAAAATCTCTTCAAATTTTTCTACCACAACGTTTTTGGACACAATTTGATTTTCGGAGGGATCAAAAATTTTTGCTGAAATGGCGCCGTCCTTAAAATTTTGGGTTTGGACAAAATAAACTCCCTCTTTGTTTATATTCGGATCAAGCTCAGTGACTACTTCTAATCGATCTCCTGGGAGAACATCTAATTCGTTTGTAACTAGATCTTCAACGATAATTTGAGATGAATATTGTGAGAGGAATAAACCAATTGCAATTAGTGCGCCTACCAAAATCATAGCAAGCCCAATTTTTTGCATATCTAGATAAATTATTTCGTTCGTTTAAACCTAGATTCGTGTTTATTGGTAGATGTTTTATGGCAATTTAGGCTCAAAATCTCCAAATTTAGTCTAGGGCAAAAAAGTTAGCCGAGGCTAAATTTTAAATAAACACTCTAGCTATAAAGAACCATCTTTGAAAAGGACCCCTTTTGGTAAAATGATTACCATATTATCAATTATAGTTGTAGTATCCTCATTGTACTTTGTTTTTCCAGCGTGGACAAGTTCATCAGAAGAAAAAATTTTTGTGACCCACACTGGAAGCGTGGTCAAAACCACTGGTGAAATTATTGATCCCTTGTATGTGGTATCTACTTTGGAATTTGATCCTATGGAATATTTGCGTGATTTTAATTATGGAAGAGTTTCACAACTTCCTGACGGTACAACACTTAGGGAATTTACTATTGTTGCTAGAGATGATCAAGTGTTAGAGATTTCACCAGGTGTATTTTATAACGCATGGACCTTTAATGGAACTGTTCCTGGTCCCACGATTCGGGCTACTGAGGGAGATCTTGTGCGCATTAAATTCATCAACGAAGGATCAAAAATACACACAATGCATTTTCATGGGATTCATGAAGCACAGTTTGATGGTGTTTTTGAACCTGTGGGCCCAGGGGGCGGACAATTCACATATGAATGGATAGCGGATCCCGTTGGAGTCCATCCGTATCACTGTCATATAATGCCTCTAGAAGAACACATAGTTCATGGATTGTATGGGGTTTACATTGTTGATCCGAAGGAAGGTAGACCACAAGCAGATGAAATGGTGATGGTACTCAATGGATTCGATACAGATTTTGATACTGAAAATAATTTTTATGCGGCAAATACAATTCCATTTTACTATCAACACCACCCGATTCAAATCAACACGCACGAATTAATTCGAGTTTATGTAGTAAACATGGTAGAATTTGATCCGATAAATAATTTCCATCTTCATGGAAACCTTTACCATTATTATCCCACCGGTACAGATACAGTCCCTTCAATGTATTCAGATATGATAACCCTATCGCAAACTGAAAGAGGAATAATGGAATTTGAGTATAATTACCCTGGAAAATATCTGTTCCATGCCCACAAGGTTGAATTTTCAGAGAAGGGATGGGTTGGAATGTTTTTAGTCACGGAAAATTCTGAATCTCAAGAGATAGGAAAACAATATGGAACTGGATGAAAAGCATTCAAGGGCAAAAATTATTGCAAGTGGACTAATCCCCTTTGCCTTTGTCATTGTGATGATACTGTACATTTTTGGTCCTGGGGCTGATTTACTCGAGTTAGGTGTACCGCTGCCAGAGATAACCATCGAGAAGGTTGACTTTGTCAAATCAGAGATTCAGGCTGTGGTGCGAAACACGGGACCTATTGCTGTTGAAATTGTAATGGCAGATATTAATGATAGAATACAACCTGCGGCAGTTGAGCCAGATGGCCACCTTGAAAGATTTGAAACTACTCTTGTCAGAATTCCATTTGAATGGAATGTGGCAGAACCTTACGTAATCGGAATAACTATAGAAGATGGAACTAGGTTTGAAAAAGAGATAGAAGCTGCCGCACCCGCTTTGGAACCAAATCTTGAACTTGCGGGATTTTTTGCGATAATTGGTACCTATGTTGGAATAATTCCTGTAATGATAGGATTGCTTTGGCTGCCTTTCATTAAAAAAATTACTAAATCCAAGTACCATTTCTTTTTAGCACTGACAGCAGGTTTGTTATTTTTTCTTGGGGTCGATTCTATCGAGGAAGCCCTAGAGGTTTCAACAGAAAACCTAGCCGGTGGTTTTAATGGCGGATTACTTGTTACAACCGTTGTAGTCATATCATTTCTTGGATTATACTATTCTGGAGAAAAATTGGTAAATAAAGCCCAAACTTTTCGAATGGAAAAGCCTCTTGCGATTGCATTAATGATATCAATCGGTATTGGTTTACATAACTTGGGAGAGGGGTTGGCAATTGGTGCAGCCGTTGGTCTGGGGTCAATTGCATTTAGCACCTTTCTAATTGTGGGATTTGCATTGCACAATACAACCGAGGGAATTGCAATCGCAACGGCAATGTCTCGTGGAAAAATCATGATTGGAAAACTTGCTATTCTAGGTATGATAGCAGGGGCGCCTGCTATTTTTGGAGCATGGATAGGTGGTTTTATTTATTCGCCAATTACCTCCGTCATCTTTCTTTCAATTGGAGCAGGTGCAATATTCCAAGTAATCCTAATTCTTTTAATATGGATCAAAAAGGAAGGTGACAAGAATCTTTCAAGTGGGCCTTTTGCATTCGGATTTGCTGCTGGTATACTGATAATGTATCTAACCAGTATTCTAATTTGAGAATTGTAATCTAAAGGGGTTCGGGATGTATGGTAACGATAGCATTTTCAAAATAGTCCTTAATTTTTCTTTCAATGTTTGAAGTCAAATCATGAACTTTTTCTATGGATAAAGTTTTTTCAAAGGAACAATCAATTTCAATTTTTAAAACGTCTTTGAATTGAAAAGTTCGTATCCGACCTATTTTTTTGATTTCAGTGTAGTTCTTCAAAAGTTCTTTTATTTTTTCTTCTGACTTTTTATCCTCAAAATCTAGATCGCTTGGAACAGTAACAAATGGTTCAAGATGAATTGTAACATGTTCTGTGTTAGGAATTTTTTCTTGAATCTCTTCTTCGATTTGGTCTGATATTTTATGAGCCGTTTCCAGGTTTACATCCTTGTCCACCATAACATGCAGGTTTACGAATAGTTTTCCAAAGGAAAAATAGGTCGTTACGTTGTGTACTCCTTTAACTCCTTTTACTGATTTTGCCAAATCGGTGATTTTTGATTCTTGGGGAACCTCCTCCCAACTTGGTTCAAAATGTACTGTAATCACAGATTTGACAATTTCTTTTTTAATATTCTTCTCAACCTGATTACTAATTTCGTGGGCCCTGTCAAAACTAACATCGCCTCTCAAAGAAATTGTTACGTCTGCAAAGAATGTATCACCAGACTTTCTCAAAAGAATTGGACCGGGTTGTATTACTCCTTTGGTGTTAGTTACAATTGTTTTAACTCTATCAACTAGTTCTGGTGATATAATGTCAGTTAAATCCAGGGCCGTTTTGTAAATTAATTTCAAACTTAGAAGTGCAAGTAAAACACCCAGAACTAATGCGGCCAAAAAATCTGCATAGTAAATACCATATGTAACCAAGACAATCCCGACTATCGCAACTAATGTAGAACCTAAATCCATTAAGGCATGGTAAAAATCAGCTTTTAGAGTTGTACCTCCAATTTTTTTCAATGATTTTTTTAGAAAAATTATTCTGAAAATGTCTACTCCTATTGTGTAAAACCCAGCTATTAGAGCGATTACCCCTGGTAAGACTGCAGGTGGTGGACTCTGAATACGAACAACTGATTCGAAAATAAAAAACCCAGCTATTAGTAAAATTGCTATTCCACCAAATAAGCCACCAAGTGATTCAATTTTTCCATGACCATAGGTGTGTTCAGCATCTGGGGGTTTGATTGCTAATTTAGCTGCAAGAAGAAGTACAATTGTTACGATACTATCAAGAAGGGCATGAATACTATCTGTGATTAATGCTAGACTGTTAGAAAATAATCCAAATACCAGCTCTACAATAAATGCTGAAAGTATAGCATAAAGGGATATTTGTAAAACCTTTGTTCTCCGGACAAACATACCGTTTTCCATCTTCCTTGGACTCTTTATTATTACTAGTCTTCTAATTTGCAGTATAATTCATACGACAATTTTATTGGGATGAATCATGCATTAAATCAAATGGCAAAGTACGCTTTACTATTATTATTTTTGTTCGGAATAATGCTACTTATTCCCTCTAGTATCGAGGCTGCATCAAATCAAAACCTAAGGGTTTCAGCTGAGAATAAAGATTTTGCTAATTATTTTGCTGGTTCACAGGTAATTGAGGTTCAGGTTCTGAATCCTTTGATCAGCGCTACGGACCAGGGTAAGGGAGAACCAGATGTATCAGTTAACGGACAAGATCTCAGAATGGTTCAAGGTTCTGATGGAGCATGGTATGCTTATTTTGCTAATAAAGAAAAAGCCACCATTGCAGACTCTATTTCATTTGCTGGTGGGGCCGGTCAAGGTGGAGTGGGATTGGACTTTGGAATTTTTTGCAGTAGTAAAACCTCGTCTTCGGTTTTGGGTACGAGTTTCTCGGATACCAAAGGAGTTGCTCTACCAAGAAGTGGAGGAATTTCAGGTGGGACAAACGGTTCGTCGTCTTTCAAAGAGTGTACCGGCGTTCCAACCACGAGTCCAACTCTTAATAATGTTTTACGAAATGTAAAAAAAATTAACACAAATCCAAGTATTGCACCCGGACAAATTGGATTAAATCCCAACCTCTGGCCGATCATACAACTTTTTTCATTTGATCAGGACGTGATTATCCAATATAACAAAGCGGGTGGAGCACAAAAAGTCGTATTACATTACGATGAAATTCCAAACATTACATTACAACTTGATAGAAATCAATACCCTTCAGGTTCGCAGGTTTTTGTCACAGTAAAGGATATGCAATTAAATCAAGATCCAACTGACCAAGATTCGTGGACCTTTAACATAGATTCTCCAATTGCCACATTTTATCAAGCATTTGATGAAGATGGTGATGATTCTGCAAACGGGGGTCCGGGTCTAATAGACCTAGTCCCACACCTTTCTTCTTTAGGGTTTGAAAAAAATGGAAAACTTTCCCTTGATCTTGATTCTGTTGCAGAATTAAAAACCAACAAAAATCAACCTTCATCTTCCATTAACAACGGGATGGGAAAAACCTATTCGCAAATAATTACCTTATTGGAAACAGGACGAAATACTGGAATTTTCAAGAGTGTAGATAGCAACAATGAATCTACAATTGGAATTTTAAATAATGCTCCAAGGGGTAGGGTCGCAACAATTGAGTATAATGACGATTCTTATTCTATCCTGACTGGTTCCTTTACAGCCAGCGTTAGCCTAAAGGTCTCCGGCTCTGAATTTAGATCAGGAACTAGAACTACCATTACTTTGGTTGATAATGATCAAAATATCAATGCAAACAAGCGAGATAAACTGGATGTTTTTAGGGAATCTGCGATAATACCAGCATTTCAGGTGGGAAGTCCAATAACTCTAGAACAAGCCTCATCTGTTCGATTCTATCCCACTATTAGTAGTAATTTAGCCTCAGGTGGTACCGTCGCCCAAAGCTCGGTTCCGGACTCAAATTCAGATAGATTAATTATTGATTCTGGCCCTGCTACCTTTGGTTCTAATTTTACATTTGAAATGATTTCCATTGATTTGGGTAAATCGGCAAATGAGTTGAGGTCACTTTTTATCGATAAAAGTCAACCAAATGTTGATGGAACAAATTGGCTTAATTATGATCTACGATCTTTTCAAAATCAACTTGACTTAAAGGATTTTTCAAAGACTACTATGTCCTTTTATTTTGGATTGAGTGATTCAACACCAATAACATTTGTGGATTCTGGGGACATTACATCAGCACAAGGTCTCATAAAAATTGATGATGCAGATATTCAGGCACTTGGCGCAAAAACAGGAAATGCCTTTTTGGTCATCAATTTTAATTCTGGCAGTTCTGGAATTTTTGGAACCATTTCCAATGAGGTCAACAAACAACCCATTGTGATTGATTTCTTTTCATTTGGACTTGCTAACAATCAAGAAAAAAATAATGCAATCTATAGATTAGAATTGAAGGAGACCGAACCTAATTCTGGGACCTTTTCAGGAACTTTGGAATACGCTATGGTAAATCAACTTAATATTTTTGATCCAAATTTGATTAAATCTCTACGACCAATTTCTGACGATGTAAAATTTGTTGTGTCAAATCGATTGATTGACGCAAAAGGAATTAACATTGCGTATTCTGATATTGCGAAGGTCGGTTCGACAATTAGCACATCAACCAAAACAGATATCAAAACCAATTCAGGAAGTGTGGGATTGGGTTCGCCGTCCTATAGATTTGGTCAAGAGGTACTGGTGATACTAGAAGATCCTGATCTTAATGAGCGGGCAGATCTAATAGAATCTTATCTCACAATCAACGATCCTTTATCGCCTAATGTTGATACTGTAGGTAATTCAAATGGGGAAACCTTGTTAGAAGTGCAAATAAAGGACTTTAGATACAAAAGATGCACTATTAATGGAATTGAAACAGGTGGCCTTGCTTCAACAGGATTTACCCTGGTTGAAACAGGTCCAAATTCTGGCGTTTTTCATGGTAACTTCAAACTCCCTTCTAAAATTTGCGATCAAACTGGCACAAAATTAATTTCAACCGCTGGTGGAAAAATAAAACTGGTATACCATGATTTTAGAGACGATTTCGGAAAAGAGAATATTATTAGTTCATCGGGAGTAAAAGCCTCACCAGAAAAAATATCATTAAGTCTAAATTCCCATGAATTTACAATTCCCACTAATAACCAATCAGTAGAAGTTTTGATGGAGGGAAAACTTGCAAATTATTTAAAAGGGGATCCAATTAAAGTTCACCTTATTTTACCAAACAAATTTTCAGAAGATTTTGAAATCCAAGGAACTTCGGATGGAAGATACAAAGGAGTTCTAACTTTAAATTCTAATTCAATTCCCGGAGTTTACCAAATATCGATAAATCATCGAGATTCAATTTCTGAAAACCTTTCATTTGTAGTAAAAAAACAGCCCGTTCCTCTTTGGATAAAAAATAATGCCGCCTGGTGGGGCGCAGATATTATTTCAAAAAAGGAATTTCTACAAGGAATTGAATATCTAATAAGTCAAAACATTATTTCTATACAAAAGCCCAACATTTCAGAAATCAAGGAAGATAAATTTCCGGATTGGATAAAGACAACTGCAAGATGGTGGTCTGAAGGCTCCGTTTCTGATGATGAATTTGTTTTAGCGATGGAATTTATGGCTCGAAAAGGTATTATTCGAGTATAATGGTGTCAATTTTTATTTCACTTAATACATAAATAGCCTCATTCCTTCGTAAAATTTAGCATATGACTTCGTCATCGAGTTTTCTTTTGTCCTTTCTAATTTTTACAGTACTATCTTTGGGGGTTTCTAACTCCGTTTTTGCACAAAGCGAACTTCCATTATCTGTAGAAACGGACGAGGAGATTTACGCGCAGGGAAACACTATCCATATTGCTGGAAAAGTTAAGGAAATCAATACTGACCTAAACCATGCAATTACTCTTAGGGTTGTAAATTCTGAGGGAAATATTATTGCAGTAAATCAAGTGATGCCTGCATCAGATGGCACCTATGAATTTGAATTAATTGCTGACGGACCGCTTTGGAAAGTTGGTGGAGAATATGAAGTTTTAGTAAATTATGGACCACAAAAAATATCTACAACTTTTGAATTTGCCGGAGGCTC
>JBFJMG010000041.1:0-8392 GCA_041634015.1 Nitrosopumilaceae archaeon | reverse complement strand
AGCTTCAAAGTTGGAGAGGCTTGTCCTTTTGTTAATCCATAAACGCCATTATCAAAAATAATGTAAGTCATGTCAAGATTTCGTCTTCCTGCTGCAACAAAATGCCCTGCACCAATACCAAGTCCATCACCATCCCCTCCGGCTGCAACAATAGTCATTTCTGGATTGGCAAGTTTTGCACCTTGGGCAAATGTCAACACTCTTCCGTGCAATGTGTGAACACCGTAGACGTTAATGAAATGAGAGGTTTTACCTGAACATCCAATTCCAGAGAATATAGCTGCTTTTTCTCTGGGAATGCTCAGCTCCGCCAGTGCCATTTGGATAGCATTTACGATTCCAAAATCACCGCATCCAGGACACCAGTCATTATGTACATCGGTTTTGTAATCTGCAAGTTTAAGCGCCATGCATTAATACCTCCCTTTTTTGTCCTTTGCCTTCAATGATTTTATTGAGTGAATCATAAATTTCGGTGCACGTCATTGCCCTACCAGTATACTTTAGGATGTAGTAGTCTGGATCTTTTCCAATATTTTGTTTGAAAAGTTTTCCAAGCTGTGCTGTTTGGTTTGCCTCCACATCAATTATGGTTTTAGCATCTTTTAGTAATGAATTCAAATAATCGGTCGGAAATGGATTCATTAGTTTTATTTGAACAAATCCTACTGAGATGTTTTCTTCTTTGAGCATCTCAATTGCATCTAGTATTGGACCTTTTGCCGAACCCCAACTAATTATGGTATAATCAGAAATCCCAAAAGAGACTGCTTTTTCATCATCGGGAATTTTTTTGAGAATTAAATCTAATTTTCCATGTCTTTTATCCATCATTTGGACCCTACCAACTGGATCCTCAGAAATATGACCATACTCATCACTTTCATCTCCCGTATTCCAAAAAACGCCATTCTCAAGACCTAGCCTAGACCTAGGGGAGATACCATCCTCTGTAATCTTAAATCGCCTATAATCTTCATCTTCAATTTTTTCTAAAAGTTTACCACGATTAATTTCGATTTTATCTGAATAGAATCTTTTACAAGTGAGAACCGAGCTTGCAAGAAACTTGTCCATTAGGTGAATTACTGGAATTTGAAACACATCTGCATAGTTGAAGCATCTTCCTGTATCGTAAAAGCTTTCTTCAACATCACCAGATGCATAAACTATTCTTGGAAATTCACCATGCCCTGCATGTATTGCAAAAAGAAGATCATCCTGTCCATGTCTTGTAGGAAGACCAGTAGACGGTCCACTTCTCTGGTAATTAGTAATTACAATAGGTACCTCATTTATTCCAGCCCACCCGAGTGCTTCTGCCATTAAGGAAAAACCTGGACCGGATGTACATGTAGCTGATCTTGTGCCAGTCAGTGCACCACCGATTGTCATTCCGATTGCACTAATTTCATCTTCAGATTGAATAACTAGAGTGGATCCTGGTCGGTCCCCTGTAACCTCAAGTATTTCGTTTGATTCCAGAAAAACGCTTTCATCAGATGCAGGTGTAATTGGATAATAAGGTTGGAACCTGCAACCACAGACCATTTTTCCAATTGCTGTTCCCTGAAAACCTTGAACCAAAATTGTGTTAGGTTCTTTTTTGGTACCTTCTAAGGAATAAGCAAAATCTGTAAATTTTGTTGTCGCATAATTGTAAGTGTAATTGGCTGCTTGTTTGTTAATCTCTGCAATTTTTGGTTTTTTTGCAAATATGGATTCTATAGAGTCTAATAGAGATTCTGGAGGCATCCTTAGTAAACCAAGCGACAGAGAAACTCCAAGAACATTGAACATTCTAATCATGCCTTTTAATTTTGGATTTTCAGTCTTTTCAGCCAATTCTGATAAAAGACCTCGAAAGGAAACAGGATAGATTTTCACGCCTCTTTCCTTTGCTGATTCTAAAATTCCTCCGATAGTCAAAGGTTTGTTTCTATCTTGCAATGATTTGTCTAGTCTTTTTTTATAAAAAACATCCAAGGTATGAACCTCGTCTGTTTGGATTTTTTCTAGATCAGAATCATAAATTATCGCGCCACTTGGAATTACCTCGTCTGCGTGTCGAAATATCGTTTCAGCATCATAAGAAATCATCACGGTGGCATCGTTGACGTTTGAGCGTATTGGTTTGTCTGAGACTCTAACCATGAAATAACTGTGCTCACCTTTGATATTGGAATAAAATTCTCTTTTTCCAAAAATGTTGTATCCCATAGTTGCACAAACCCTAGAAAAGATATTTGCAGCTGATTCAACACCGCTTCCCTGCGGTCCGCCGATTAACCATGAAATATCAGTACTGCCCACGAAGATCACTTTTTTCTGTCAGATATTAATAAATTGGTTAAAAAAATGAACTATCCACCTGTAGCTGCATCAAACAGGGCACATTCGCATTTATCGCGTTCACCGCAGTATGGACAGACGCAAACACATTTGTCAATTGAGCTACCGCACTCTACACAAATTGCAAAATCTTCGTCTTCCTTAGAACCCATTGGTTTTGCTACGACAGAATATTATAAATGGTTTGAGGTAAGGAGGGTTTTATGGTACCCCAAAAAAAGAAAATTCTTCTTACAAGAAAGATTCATAGCTTTGCCTTAGATGAATTGAAAAAAAAATATCTAATTAAAATTCACACAGGAAAAATCCCAATGCCAAAAAAACTATTACTTGAATCAATAAAGGACAAGGATGGTCTAATCTGTTTTCCATATGATATTATTGATAAAAAAGTAATTGATTCTGCCCCAAATCTAAAAACGATTAGCACCTACAGTGTAGGATATGATCACATTGATATCGCATATGCCAAAAAAAAGAAAATTAGCATCGGATATACACCTGAGGTTTTGACAGATGCCACTGCAGACCTTGCTTTTGCATTAATTATTGACCTCATCAGGCGTGTTTCAGAGGGAGACCGAATCATTCGTCAAGGAAATTGGAGGCAAATATACGGCGCCTATGACTATGTCGGCGAAGACCTAGGAGGAAAGACGTTAGGAATTTTTGGTCTAGGACGAATAGGAAAGGAATTGGCTAAAAGGGCCAGAGTCTTTGGAATAAACATCATCTACAATAATCGAAGGAGATTACCAAAAAAAGAGGAAGCAAAGATTCATGCAAAATATGTGAGTTTTGATTCTCTTTTATCGAAAAGCGATATTTTGTCTATTCATGTTCCATACACCAAAGAAACTCATGAAATCTTTGATGTTTCTGTTTTTAAAAAAATGAAGAAAAATTCTGTGATTATTAACACAGCCCGAGGAAAAATAATCAAAGAAAAAGACTTGATCATGGTCCTAAAAAAGAAGATTATTGCGGGTGCAGGATTAGATGTTTTTCAAAAAGAGCCAATTGAAAAAGATAATGCACTAATTAAGATGCAAAACGTTGTACTAGCACCTCACATTGGCAGCTCTACCAAAGAGACCAGAGAAAAAATGGCATTACTAACCATAAGGAACTTGAATCTAGGAATTTCGGGAAAAAAGCCGGTTTATTCAGTATAGAATCTCGGTTCCGTATTTTTTTTCCAAATCATCAAATAATTGTTTTCTGGAATTTTTTAAATTTTTTTGTTCATCATACATTTTTGTAAAAAAAGCAGCTGCAACTCTTTGGTTTGTATCATCGAATAGCTGTAGACTAAAGCTGGTTCTTTCGGGTTTTCGTTCTGTAACAAACTTTGCTTTTTTGATTTTAGTTGCATCAATGTGCATGTGAGCTGGCCCGTCATTTTCTCCTATGGTAATCCATTTTTCTTTCTGCCTTATTCCAAGTGAATTGCTCCTAATCTCACTTGTGGCGGCATTACTTTTTACTACAAACAAAACATCCTCTACTTTGAGGATATCTTCAAGAATATCCTTTAACAATGTAATTATCTTGGTGGTAAATTATTTCAGTTTTGGCATCATAATTGAATTAGATCACTACTATCAGCACGGATACAATCGGTTCCAACAGGCTTTAGTTCTGAGAAATTGATTGTTCCGGTAGGAATTTTTCCCTGTTCTTGCAAGATTGAGATCTTTTCAGACACAGCTTTTTTGTGTTTTTGACATGTGACACCTACCATGTATTCGTCTTTATCGACAATAGAAATGACAAACTCGGGAGGATTTACACAATCTCTGCCTTTTTCTTTAACTGAGCATCTATCAGGAAGCATCAATAAAATCAGCAACGAGACAATATTAAAGCTTGAAGGCCTAAGAATCAAGGATGGAAATTATGATTGTTTTTATTTATTCTAAAGACAAAACTAGTGTGATTAAAAGATGAAAAATAAACCTATTTCAGAAGAATCTCTAAAAAACCTCTTAGGAGATTCACTTACCTCTTCTTTGTGTGTCAATATAGAAAAGGCAACTAAAACATGGGTTGCAACTGGAATGCTGGTGCAACAATTAGAATCATTTACAGACGCCGTTCTTATTCGTCAGGATGACAAACCCATAGGTATTGTTGGTGGAAAAGACATTCTTGAGAAATTAATTGAGAATCCCACTTCGGAACTTTTTGATAATACCAACGTCGAGGACATCATGGAAAAAAGAATCCTCTTTGTTTCTAATGAAACAACATTAAAGGAATTGATTAATTATTGGAAGGATACAAGGCGCGCATTTGCTGTGGTTCCAAATGAGTTTTCAGATTATTCTGCAATATCTGCAAAAAAAATCTTAGAAATAGGCATGAAATGTAAAACTAAAATTTCAATTTCTGAAGTACCCAAAAAAAAAGTTGCGACCTTTACAAAAAATTCTACCATTGGAGACATTCTAAAATCAATGTTTGATAACAACACGAGGCGACTAGTGTTAGAAAATACAACTAAATTTATCAATGACAGGATGATCCTTGAAAAAATAACAGAGGATTGGAAATATCTTCGTGAAGTAGATAATTTTCTAACAAGGCCCGTCAAGGATTTCAATCTTGAAGAGGCAAAGACTGTTTCTCAGACTCTGAGTATTTCAGATGCAGCAAGAGAGTTGTATGAGATGGAGCATCCGTATTTGGTTTATGGGAATCAGGTTCTAAGTCCGTGGGATGTTTGTCTTTTATTATTATCAGAAAAAATAACAGATTACGATCTAGGCTAATTGTGCAATAATTTCATCAAATTTCCAAAAGGTTTCTTTGGAATTTGGATGAAATTCTAATAATCCATCATCTTGCAGTTTTTTTACAACCAGTGCTGAATATGCAGGCGCTCCGGTCGCACCAGGAGAGTTGTAATTTACAATATGAAAGGAGTTTTGGCTTGAAAGTTCCAAAATATCTTTGAGAAATTCCCCTCTTGGTGTAATCACAGGCGTTCTTATTCCCGCTGTTCCATGTTCTGTAAAATATTCTGGTCTAACTTTGGGAATAAATTGTTGAACACGGTGAACCATTGCAGACTTTGAGACAGAGCTTAAAAATTCCTTTGATATTAGTTTGAGAAAATTTGGGTTTGTAACTAGCTTTCTGACGTTTCCTCGAAAGATATCCCAGACCTTTGATACTGCCTCGTTTAGCTCTCCTGCATATCCTGAATAAATCTCAGGGCTGGTTACAGGTACGGCATTTGGGCCAATCTCTGTAATTCCACTTGACCTTTTTATCCAGTGAGGATCCAAAAATGGAAATTCTGAAAACTTTGCAACTGTGTAAATATTTGTTTTTACCAAGTCTTGGTATTGTTTTCCAGCAACCCAGTACTCACCCCTAAAGTGTAAATCATCGTATTGGTGAGCCAAGCCAAACTGTTTTGCAATATCTAACGAATTACCCCCAGAGCAATTTATCACAAATTTTGCATCAAGTGTAGTGTTATCTGCAAAATTAATGGTTACTTCCGAATCTTGCTGAATTTGTGTTACTTTGTGATTAAACAAAAAAACAGTACCATTTTTTTCAGACTCTTTTTGTAATTCCTGAGTAAATACACCATAATCAGTAGACACATCCCGACTACAAAAGAGACCAGAATATGCTGAAAGGTTTGGTTCTTTTTTTGTAAGATCTTTAGAATCAAGAAGATCTATCTGTTCATCTGGGATTCCGTTTTGGATGGACCATTTGAGGTATTTTTCTAGAGTTTTGTGCTGTGATTCATCTAGGGCCACCTCAATTGTTCCCACTTCAAACCATGGAAGATTTTTTTTTCTTGCGAGAATCTCCCATAAATCGTGCGAAACAAGGGAGGTGATTGCCGAGGTTCTTCTTGTTTTTGGATCCAAATAAAACGGCGAGTGTACTACACCAGTGTTTCGTTTACTGGTATGTTGGGCAACACTTGTCTCCTTTTCTATTACACATATTCTGAGATCATAAAGAGCAGATAGCCAATAAGAGATTGAAGTTCCTAAAATCCCCCCACCAATAATTGCTATATCAAATTTTTGCATGATCTTTGTGCATTATTAGGAAATTTATGGTATTAGGTAGTTATTAGAAATGATAATAGTATTGGTTGACTGGCAGGTTTTAGGCGTGGAATTTCTTATCAGAACTTGAATTAAACGCGCAAAAAATTATGAATAAGGTAAATTTGAAGAGAACGTCATGAAAAGAACAATTCCATTATGAATGGTAATTGGTGCAATTGCATTTGGCATCTTTTTGCTTGCTTTGATGAATCCAAATCTAAGAGAAAACAAACAAGTCTGGTTTGGATTTATTGATACTAGTCCAGAACCTATTGCCCCAGTTACTCAGCAAGATTTACGAGAGATGATTGATAAATGGATGGAAAACCCTCGCGAAGATGACAGAGAGCAGCGCTTGGAAATCATGAAGGCATATTATACCTTTGAGGAATCAGGGCAAAAATTATCTGACGATCAAGCTGGGAGAGTAATGCTTAATCAAATACGAAAAATGGTTAGTCTTGACATACCGAAGAAGGAACTAGAACAAATTTAACAAGAAATTCGAGAAAAATTCAGAGAGCGGGGATTGGATATTGATAAATAATTTAAGACAGGTCCCTTCAATGTCATTATGGTTAGAGTGGATGAATGCTTTGAGTGTGGGGCAAAGGAAAATGAAAAAAAATTAATCTATTCTCAAATGGGACCAACACTTTGTGAAGATTGTCAAAGTAAAAAATCTCACACTTAGGTTCATTTGAATTTCAAATTAATTCGAAATGTTAGATTCTACTAATATTAAAAAATAAAAAAGGATAGTAAAACACTATCCTAGCTTATACATAGACGAGAGAAGCTTTTTTGCCTTGTGTTCTTCACTAATTTTCTTAAAAGTCTTTAACTGTTCTTTTATAGAATCATAGCCGCTGTTTTTGACTTTTTCTGAAAAAGACATCTTGTTTTTTGTTTTTTCTCCAAATGATTTTGGAGATAGCTTCTTAGAAGTATCTGCCTTTAGGGCATATGCTTCTTGTAATGCAGGAGCTATAACTCCTGATATCAAAATTGCCATTAATGAAACTACTAAAATTGTCTTCATATTTTCTATGTTCACCTCCTCTTTGTCAGTTAAGCAAAATTGCCAAAATCATCATCTAAAAGACATGATAATCCAATCAGATCAGAATTTACGCTGACTGGAAGTGGGTTTTTGGCCTCACTTCCAATCAATTTAGGATAGGTTTTCTGGCAGACTATTACTGGTCTGGTTGGGTGCATGAAATTACTTATGATGATCAATTATATTGGCATAGCGGGAGACTTGTGGCATGCCTTTTTGCCTCATAGTTTTAGAATTTTTGCTTAATTACCGAAATACATAATTTGACAACAAGGAAGATGTGTTAGGAATTTTCTCTGGTGGTTTTTTAGGATTTTATCTTGGAAAAATAGAAATTTTTTAATCTCCATCATCAGAGGCATTTCTTATTTTAGATTTATCTGATGAATGCAGATCACCTACCCCATATTCACTCAATGTATTTTTTCTCACAGGATCTGTCCTCTCTATTTCTTGGATTTCTTTATCGAGATTACCATGATATTCTGTTTGGATTGGCCACGGAATGGTGATGTTATGTTTTTTAAATTCTTTAATTATCATAATTCTCATATCGCTTTTTACCTTAAATTGTGAACCATAATCCCTCACAAAAACTCGAATTGAAAAATCAATTGATGAGCTATTAAAATTAGTAACCCTGACTATGGGTTGTTCTAGCTCAACAAGAATATTTTTATCACATCCACAACTTGGTTTTTGCTCGTCTCTGTAAGGACATTTTTCTTGCACAATTAGATGATTACCCCTGGCATCCTTGAGTTCCTTCATTGCAGTTACACCCACCTTAATCAAGACAGATGCGACTTGTTCAGGATCATTGAGATAAGATGCTCCAACTTCTACAACTGCAGGAATGAATTTGACATCCTTTGAGTAATTGATAATGGTT
>JBFJMG010000040.1:0-8605 GCA_041634015.1 Nitrosopumilaceae archaeon | reverse complement strand
TGCAATGGGTGAGAACAGGCCCAAAACAATGAGGGTTGATAAGCTTAGATCGCTGATTCACGATATTGAGGGTGCAAGAAGAGGACCCAAAATGGCTAGGGTAAGTGTACATTTTGAGAATTCAGATAGGAAAATTCCTGTTGATTCAGACGCAGTCGAAATAACACGAGAAATGGACACAAACGGAGAAAATCTCTATTATTTAAACAAGAAAAAAACCATCCGATCTCACATCCTGGATCTTCTTGATGTGGCAAATGCTGGATTAAATCAATTAAATGCAGTTCAACAAGGAACTGTGACTAGAATTTCTGAGTTTTCCCCGGAGGAGAAAAGAGAATCAATTGAGAATTTAATTGGCCTTGCTTATTTTGATGAAAAAAAAGCAGAATCACAAAAACAACTAGAGGAAGCCGATAGACGCTTGGAAATTGCTCTAGCAAGAATGGATGAAATAAAAAAACGAATTGACGAGCTAGAAGAGGAAAGAAACCTCAAACTGCGACATGATTTTCTTGAACGTGAATTAAATCGACTCAACGCAATTTCTGCTGCAAATAAAATGAAAACAATTTTGGTAGATAAGTTATCAAAGGAACGAAGTCTCACTGCAATTACTTCTGAAATTCAAAAATTTGATGATGAAAGAACCATATTAAAAAATGAAATTAATGAATTAGACAAAGAAAAATCAAAGTTCCTAGAAGAGGTAAATGCTTACAACCAATCAAAGGCTACAATTGATTCTGATCTTAGCAAAGCTATGCAAAAGTATGATGAAGCAAACAGCGGAATTATTACTGCCCAAAAAAGATTACAACAAATTAATACAAGATTTCCCGAAATTAGTACAAACATTGAACAATTACAAAACGAGTTAACCGAAAATAATTCTAAAATAATTCTACAAAAAGAATCTATAGAAAAAACTAACAAGGAAAAAGAAAAAATTTATGAAGAAATCAAACAACTAGATTCCCAAAGAAATGATGTACTTCAAGAGCAATCAAAAGCTTCACAACAAAAATTGGAGATAGATAAAAAAATAAAAAATTTATCCGATCAGCTAAATTCAGTTAAATTATCTCTTTCACAACTTGAATCCGAAAAAACTGACACTGAAAATAAAATTAACACAAATGAAGCAAAGCAACAACAATTTGTCGAGGAATTACAAAAATTGGAAAATCTAAAACTTCGATTAGAATCTATCAGGTCGAACCATCAAAAAACTATAGTTGAACTAAAATCAAGAATTGGAAACCTTAATTTAAAAAAATCCAAAATTGAAAATGATCTCGAAGAACTAAATTTGATATTGGAAAAATCATCCAAAGCTGCCAACCAGTATGAGACAAAAATTCGAACTGTAAAGGGATTGATGCACGAGGATTTCTCTATTGCCAAACTCAAAAAAGATGCTCAAAAACTAGGCATAGAAGGATTAGCCTATGAAATGTTATCATGGGATAAAGAATATGAGCGTGCAATTTTAGCTGCAGGCTCTGATTGGATAAAATCAATTATTGTCAAAGATTTTGCAACACTCTTAAGCATAGCACAAGTTGCTCGTGAAAAAAATCTGCCAAAAATAAAGATAATACCAATTGATGCAATACCTAAATTCAAACTTGATAAGCCAAAGGAAAAAGGTGTAATCGGAGTTTTATCTGATTTTGTCCAAGTTGATTCCAAATATTCTGCTCTGGCAACTTTTCTTTTCGGAAATGTGATTTTAGTTGACTCAAAACAAACTGCTCACAAAATTTCAAAGGCAGGTTTTAAATCAGTGACGATTGATGGAGAATTCTTTGAGCGCCAATCAAGTGCAGCGATAATTGACATTAATTCAAAAATCTCAAAACTAACTAAAATTATCTCGATGAGTAGTTCTGTTACGGGCCTGTTACAATCAATTAGCCTTCTCAAAAAATACACTCAGAAAAAAAAGGTAGGTTTGACAAAAATACAAGAGAGTATTCAAAAACATAAGGACAGGCTTTCTGTATCTGAGACGGGCCTTGCAACTGCAAATAATAGTTATTCTGATCTGAAAGAAGAAATAACTGCGTTAAAAAAAATGCAAGATATTCTAAAAGAAAGAATATCGAATTTGTGTTCAAAAAAAGAAAACTTGGCAACTGAAATTACAACAAAAGAATCACACATGATTTCTCTTGATCAAAGAATTTCGATTGTTTCAGAAAATTATGCAGAAGGAGAGCAGACAAGAATTGCAGGACAGTTATCAAGACTAAATGAGAAAAAAGGCGCTATTGATTCAAGACAAAGTGAAATTATTTCAGAGCTTAGAGAAAAACAATCAATTTTAGCTGAATTACACGGAGAAGAATCCAAACACCGTACTCTTTTGAGAAACCTAGAAGAGGAAGATTCATCTATTCGGGATGAGAAAAATGAACTTGATAATAAAATAAAAGATCTAACTGCCCAAAAGGAGGTTTCTGATCAAGAATTAATAAAATTAAGAGAAAAAGAACAGGAATTGATTTCAACTTCGGGTACATCCGTGGATAAACTAAAACAATTCGATGAAAGACTAGGACAACTCCATGAAAAAGAACGCTCCCTTACAAAAGAAATCAATTCACTTGAGAGACAATCTGATTCTTTAACCCGTGACCTAAAGGAGTTAAATGAAAATCAAGAGAAAATTAAAAAATTACTTACTACATTTGGTTTTGATGAAAATATAGAGACATTTGATGTAGAGCCAATTTTACAAGCTTTGTATGCCGAACAAAGATCCTTGACTGCATTAAATGCTAAAGCACCCGAAACTTATCTGGAAGTTTCAGTTGGGTATCGTTCGATGTCTACTAGAAAAAATTCCCTTGAACAAGAAAGAAACTCCATTGTAAAATTCATAGAAGAAATTGAAAAAGACAAGCGCCAAACATTTCTTAGCGCATTTGATACTGTAGATAAAGAAATTAGAAATGCATTTACCAAGATGACTGGTGGTAATGCATGGCTTGAGCTACAAAATGAAGATGATATATTCAATTCTGGAATCTCTTATTTGATCCAATTCCCAAATAAACCAAAACGTGAATCTACATCAATCAGCGGAGGAGAAAAGACACTAGCTGCCATTGTCTTCGTTCTAGCCCTGCAAAAACTAAAACCATCTCCCTTTTACCTATTTGATGAAGTCGATGCTCACCTTGATGCACCAAACGCAGAACGTTTATCAAAAATACTTGAAGAGCGTTCAAGGGATAGTCAGTTTATTATGGTTTCCTTAAAGGATTCTGTAGTGCAAAAAGCTAAACTCATCTATGGTGTCTATCCAAAAAATGGTGTATCGCAGGTAGTAACATACAAGGATAAGCGACTTTCATCCCTTGCCAAAGGCTAATCAAGCTTTACAAAACAAGCAACCACTCTGCCCTTTCCACTATCTTCTAAGGGAGGCTCTTCCTTACATTTTTCAATTGCATAAGGACACCTTGCAAGGAATCTGCATCCTTGATAGACGTCAATATCAAGTGGATCATTAATTCTGATTGTTTTTACTTTGTGTAAATTGTCTGGATCTGGCTCTGAAATTGCATCAATTAACGCCTGGGTGTAGGGGTGTTTTGGGTGAAGTAAAATATCGTTAATTTCTCCCATCTCAACAATTTTTCCAAGGTACAAAATTGCAATCCGTTTACCAAAATATCTTGCGGTGGCAAGATCGTGAGTTATGTAAATTATCGAAATGTCATTTTTTTGTTGAAGCTCCTTCATAAGCTCCAACATTTCGGCCCTTATTGAAACATCTAACATTGATACTGGTTCATCAGCAATGATTACTTTGGGTTTTAGAGAAAGAGCACGTGCCAATACAATTCGTTGTCTTTGCCCACCTGAAAGCATGTGTGGATACTTTTTTGCAATTTCGTCTGCAGGCTCTAACTTTACCTCTCGTAATACTTCAAAAACTCGCTTTCTTCTCTCGTTTTTGTCTCCAAATTTATGAATCTCTAAAGGCTCAGCAACAATATCGAAAACTTTCATTCTTGGATTAATAGAGTCGTATGGGTCCTGGTGTATCATCTGACATTGCATTCTAATTTTTTCTAAACTTTTAGGGTCATCTTTAATTTCTTGACTTTGTAAAAATATTTTTCCAGAATCTGCCTCAATTGATTTTAAAATTAATTTTGCTATTGTTGATTTTCCTGAACCTGATTCTCCTGCAAGAACAAAGACCTCTCCTCTTACTAAAGAAAATGAAACATTATCTGTTGCTTTAACGATGGAAGTTTTTGAGGTAAACAAACTCTTCTTCACAAATTGTTTTGTCAATCCTTCAATTCTTAGTATTTCTTCCATCAGAAATTTTAGAACATAGAACTATATCAACAGATATGGAAGTAAATAATAAATCTGACATAAGGCATTTATGTGCTTAAATTGACACGCCCACAATGGCCATAAATCCAATCAGTGTATCAAACAATTATAAAAAATTTATCGTTGATGATAAACTACAATATTTTAAACCGCATTCTTCCAAAATTGAAAAAACCTTTTCCGAGGAAATCACTGATAGTTTATCTCAAGAAAAGAAATCTATTAATCCAAAATTCTTTTACGACGAGATCGGCTCTAGACTTTTTGAGCAAATTTGTGAGCTAGAAGAGTACTATCTAACTAGGACTGAAGTTAAGATTTTAAAAAAAATTAGAGATGAATTACCTGACCTCCTTCTGGGTGAATACCGCCTAGTTGAATTAGGTAGCGGCTCTTCTACTAAAACCAGATTAATTTTAGATGCTTTAAATAAAAATAATCACTCGTTTGAGTATTTTCCTATCGACATATCTGAAATACTTACAGAAAGTTCCTCCCTTCTGCAAAAAGATTATGAAAATTTACACATTGTAGGAATAATTGATACCTACGAGGGTGGTTTGGAATTTTTAAAAAATTATGATGAAAAAAACAATCTTGTAATTTTTTTAGGGTCTAGTTATGGGAATTTTGAACCAAAAGATGGGAAGCTTTTTTTGCAAAAAATTAATGAAACGCTAAAAAAAGAGGATCAATTTCTAATTGGTTTGGATTTAGTAAAAGAAAAATCTATCTTGGAAAATGCATATGATGACTCTAAGGGCATAACTGCAAAATTTAACTTAAACGTACTTGCTCGAATAAATGATGAACTTGATGGTAATTTCAATTTGAACAATTTTTCACACAAGGCATTCTATGATGAAAAAAACCAAAGGATTGCAATATACATCCAATCAAAAATAAATCAATCAGTAATACTAGCAAAACCTAACTTATCACTGCAATTTAAAAAAGACGAATTAATTCATACAGAATATTCCCACAAGTATTCAATTCCCCAAATTAAAGATCTAATGGACTCAACTGGTTTTAAAATAAAAAAAATCTGGTGTGATGAAAAAAATTATTTTTGCGTTGTATTAGCATCAAAAAATTTTTAAAAATCTTCAGCACATCTAAACCCTGAGAACATCCATCTTTCATCTAGTCTAAAAAAATTCCTATAGCTTCCACGAATTGACATCATCGGAGTTCCAAATGATCCTCCACGCAAAACTTTTTGGTTTGTAAACCATTTGTCGTTATATTCCGCAAAACCTGTCTTGAAACCTGGATACCCAACAAATTCAGATGAGGTCCACTCCCACACATCTCCAATCATTTGATAACACCCAGATGGACTTTTTCCACCCGGATATGATCCAATTTCCGTGCACCTCCACAAGTATGATTCTAGAAGATTGGCTAAATTTTCTGTAGGTGATTCATTTCCCCAAGGAAAAATTGTTTTAACTTGTTTTTCTTCATTCCAACATGCTGCTTTTTCCCATTCTGCTTCCGAGGGGAGTCTTTTTTTTGCCCATCTGCAATAGGCGTCAGCCTCATAGAAACTAACATGACAAACTGGTTCTTTAGGATTTATCTTTCGTTTTCCGGCAAAATCATCTATCATCCAATGACCATCTATTTTCTTCCAGTACATCGGGGCTTGCCAGTTGTTCTGTTTTACTTTCTCCCAACCATCTGATAACCAATTTTGATAATCACAATATCCCCCATCTTCGATAAATTCCAAAAACTCTTGGTTGGTTACGGGGTGTGAGTCTATTTTATAGTTATTAAGATATGTCTTGTGTTGTGGTAATTCTATATCGTAGCAGTACTCTGACCCATTGTACCCAAGGTCAAACAACCCTCCCTTAATCGCAATAGATTCTTTTTTTATATTCGAGGGAGTTGGGGTTATTCTTGTTTTTACTGGATGGTATTGATCTGCTAGCAAATTTTGTAAATCATATACAAGTAATTCTTGGTGTTGACATTCATGGTGTACTCCCATGGTAAACAAGTTTACATCTTTTTCATTTAGCAAATTTTTTTCAATAAAGTTTTTTACCCGCTGATTGATCTCATAAAAATAGGAAAAAATCTGTTCTAAAGTAGGTCTTGAAATAATTCCTCTTTCTCCTTTTGCATGTGGTTCTCCAAATTGATGATAATAGGAGTTGAGATATGCTGAAAATTCTTTGGAATAAAATTCATAATTTTTATCAATTTTACTTATAATTGCCTCGTAAATCCAACTTACATGGCCTAAATGCCATTTGGGGGGACTCATATATTCTGCAGTTTGAACAACAAAGTCATCTTTTTCTAAAGTCTGAACCAACTCAAGTGTTCTTTTTCTTGTATTTTCAAATTGCTCCAATAATGGCTTTTTTGATTCCTGATAAGATATACTCGTCATATTTTACCTAAAGACCTTTTTGACTTTATTATATTTGTAGGCGTTTAACTCCTAGTAGCCTCTAGCAAAGATTGGTAGACAAACACTTTGTTGTTTACAAATTATGCATTGACCGGTGTTGTCCTCGCTATCAAAAGGAATTACCCTAATATCTGCGCTTGTCTCTTCTTTGATTTTAGTCTCGCATTGCTCCCTCCCACACCAAAAAGCCTTGATAAAACCACCAATCTCAATTTGGCCTTTGAAATCATTGTAGTTTGAAACCATTTTGGTGCTCTCTTCAAGAATTTTTTTTGCAGCTAAAAACATTTTTTTTTGTATCTCGATAAAAATTTCTTCAATACTGTCTTCAATTTTATCAAACGCCAGATCAGATTTTTCTTTACTGAATCTTTTTACTAAAACAACTTTGTGCTTTTGGATGTCTTTGGGACCAATTTCAATTCTTATTGGAATTCCTCTTAATTCCCAATCATGGAATTTGTAACCAGGTGTTAGCTCCCTTCTTTCATCAAGATGGACTCTGATTTTCTTTTTCTTAAGCGATTCCTCAATCTCCTTCGCTTTTGTTATGACACTATCTGCATCGTCTTCGTTGTAATAGATTGGAACAATTACAACCTGTATTGGTGCAACTTTGGGAGGTAATACAAGACCTTTGTCATCTCCGTGTAACATTATCATTGCTCCAATTAGTCTCCAAGAAACTCCCCAAGATGTCTGCCAGGCAAAATGCTCAGAATTATTTTTATCTGAGAATTTTACTTCAAATGGCTTGGAAAAATTCTGTCCCAAAAAATGCGATGTTCCCATCTGAAGCGCCTTTCCATCTGGCATCAGCGATTCCATGGTGGTCGTATATACTGCACCGACGAATTTTTCTTTTTCACTTTTCTTTCCGGTAATTACTGGAATCGCCAACTCCTCTTGAATCGTATTTTTATAAATTTCTAAAATCTTCATCACTTCTTTTTTTGCTTCCTCTTCTGTGGCGTGCACAGTGTGTCCTTCTTGCCATAAAAATTCAGAAGTCCTAAGAAATGGTTTTGTTGATTTTATCTCTGCTCGCAAGGCAGTGTTCCAAAAATTAATTTTTAGAGGTAGATCCCTCCAACTTTTAATCCACTTTGAATATAATGAATACGCCAATGTCTCAGAGGTAGGTCTCAGCGCAAGCTTGTCTCCTATTTCGTTTTCTCCTGAGTGGGTAACCCAAAAAACCTCAGGATTGAAACCTACAAAATGTTTTTTTTCTTTTCCCAAAAGAGATTCAGGAATTAAGATTGGTAAAAAACCATTTTGTATTCCATTTATTGAAAATTTTTCATTAAGAGATTTCTTAATTGATTCCCAAATAGAGTTACCATCGGGTCGTAAAACAATTAATCCCTTCACTGGTGCATAATCTGCCAATTTTGCCTTCAAAACAACCTGAGTATACCATTCACTGAAATCTTCTTTTTTTGAGACAGTAATCCCTATTTCCTCTTTACTCAAACTGGATTTTGATAAAAATTTTCATCTAATGAGCCTTTCGCGTTGATTGCTTCGTTAATTGTTTGAATGAATCGAGTTACAGAGGATCGCCCTTACAAAGAACTTTGCCCATTACTCGACTTTGAAAATTAGGACAGACAAAGCATTGGATAAAGTGAATATCTGATTTTAAAACCGGACACTCTACGTATTCCTGTTTCATTTTTTTTAGCATTTTAGGGCTAACGCCCTTTAGTTTTAATTTTCCTTTATCATCCATCATGCCTGATGATTTTAATTCCTTTTTTACCTCATCTGAGAGTTTTTGTCTCTTCTCTGTCATTTTAATTTCTA
>JBFJMG010000039.1:0-8706 GCA_041634015.1 Nitrosopumilaceae archaeon | reverse complement strand
ATACGATACACCATAATACTTGTAAGCAGATGTTCGTCTTCCTTCGGTCATCTCTTTTGGCATATCTAGTACCTCTTTTGTGCAAAGACAGACTTTGGGTTCAGAAATAGAAAATCGCTGGGAATAAATCCCTACCTTTTCGAGAATTTCTAATCTTAGTTCAGGATCTAATTTCATACTAGGTGGTTCTAAAAGAAGGGTTTATCCCAGCATGTCAATAGTTGCTAAAAATTTAGTTTACTTTGATCATTTAAAATGGATTAAAAAGGGTCAGAGTTTTAGTAGTGTAATCATATTTCATACAGCCACCGTCTCATCATACCCTAATTATTCCATTAGTTCAAGTAATTTTTTTGTTTTATTTCTAATTTCTGGGTTTATCTGGACTATTACCAAGCCCTCATTTGGCTGACCATACATTACCACCGAATTCTTAGGGGCATAAATACAAACAGGAATTACAAGAAGGTCTTCTTCACCAATTATCAGCATTCGAGTTGGAGTAGTCGACTCAAAGGCCTGCTTTATCATGGCTATACTCTCAGGCGTTATCTCACCAGCAGGATTTGTACAGCTAATAGTTGTTATTTTTTTGGATGTAACTGGTGGATTGCGTTTTAATCGTTTTTCTTTTCCATCAACAATTTGAAGGGATGGAATCAATCCAAATTTCAGCATTTTCTCAGTTGTTGCATCTCCAACCGTTATAAGAAATGAGCCTTGAGGTATATGCTTTAAAATATTTTCTTTGGTAGTGTCATCCTCTAGAATTAACTTTCCAAGAGGGATTTTTAGCTGGTCTCGAAGAGTGTCTGGAAGTTTCACGAGACTCTAGTTACCAGGGCCGTTCCCTGCTTGTGATGGATTGCTAGCATCTGGCGCAGTTTCAATTTGAGCGTTTTCTTGTGCCATCTCTTCTTGAAGTTTGGCTGCAAGAATGCTGCATTGTGCCGCAATATTTTTTGCCGAGGTTCTAATTGCTTCTGAGCTAGGAGAATTTGGATCAGTTAACATTATTGGTTTACCGATATCAGAACCAGACATTATTCCAGAGTTAAGTGGTATTTCACCAATGAACGGGATTTTGAATTTTTCACTAATTTTTTGAGCTCCACCCTCACCGAAGATATGGTGTTTCTCATTACAATTAGGGCAAATAAAATAACTCATGTTTTCAACTACACCAATAATTGGAACGTTTAGTTTTTCAAACATTCCAATTGCTTTAACTGCGACATTACTTGCTACGTCTTGTGGAGTGGTAACTACCAAAATTCCAGTAATCGGGATTGTTTGTGCTAAAGTTAGTGGTATGTCTCCAGTTCCTGGAGGTAAATCCACTATAAGGTAATCTAAGTCAGTCCAATTAGTATCAACCAAAAATTGTTTTAAAATTCCAGAGATTATAGGACCTCGATAAATTGCTGCTTGATGTTCTTGTTCTGCAAAAAATCCAAAGGATACCACTTTGAGACCGTTTGACTCTGCAGGTTGTAATTTGTTATCTTGGACCTGCATGTATGCATCTTTGAGTCCTAACATCAAAGGAATGCTTGGACCGTAAATGTCTGCATCTAATAGTCCAACCTTTGCACCGGTTTTTGCTAGAGCCAGTGCAAGATTCAAAGAAACGGTTGATTTTCCAACTCCTCCTTTGCCACTTGCAACACCAATGATATTTTTCACAGTAGCCATTGCAGTGTCTGCATCTAGGGATCGACCCTCCATGACTTTGGCAGTGACATTCATGTCAAATTTGTTAATTCCATCTAATTGACCAATGGCATTTCTAACATCTTCTTCGATTTCTGCATTGAATGGACATGCTGGAGTGGTAAGCTCTAGTGTAAATTTTAGATTTCCACTATCAAGTTCTAAATCCTTAATCATTCCCATCGAGACAATGTCTTTTTTCAAATCAGGATCAATTACAGTGCTTAATTTCTCGAGAACCTGATCAACGCCTACCATTATTTGAAAAAGTCGTCTCACATTATTTAAAGATAGGTTGGGCACGTTCTAAAATTTGAGAATGGCTTGTCTTTTGTGTGGGTTTTTATCAAAAAAATACCCAATATACCCAAAGATTCATAAATTCAGAATCAAGAGTTTGTGCACAGTTGTTTTCTATATCTACCCTAGTTGATGTTGTAAGAATTCCACCTAGTCTATTTGGAACCACACTTAAAAAAGCAGCAGTAAACATTCTCAAGGAAAAATATGAGAGCATGATTAATGCTGACTTGGGTTACATTATCATGATCTTAGATGCTAAGGTCAGTGAAATGGGCAAAATGATTGCCGGTGACGGGGGAACTTTTCACAAAGTAGAATTTGATGCATTAACATTTTATCCGAAACTTCAAGAAATTATCAATGGCGAAATTGTCGATATTACTGACTTTGGTGCCTTTGTAAGAATAGGTCCAACAGATGCGTTGTTGCACTTGTCTCAGGTAATGGATGACTATCTAAAGAGTGATGTAAAATCTGGAATGATTATTGCAAACCAAAGTGGAAGAACTCTAAAAGTTGGTTCAACTCTTAGAACTAGAATTACAGCGGTGTCTCTTGGTAAAGCAGCCGCAATGGGAAAGATTGGAATCACATGCAGACAGCCATTTTTGGGTGCAGATGAATGGATTGCAGAGGAAATCAAAAAAGGTGACAGCGGTTCTGATGAGAAAAAAGCTCCCAAAGAAGCCGAAAAACAAAAGAAAACTGTAGAAGTAAAGGGAAAGTAAAATGGCAAGAGAAATGGCTTGTCGCAAATGCAAATTTGTTACAACAGGTAAAGTGTGTCCACTCTGCAAGTCTTCTGATTTAACACCAGATTGGAATGGAATTGCATTAATAGTTGATCCAAAAGATTCTCAAATAGCTAGTACCTTGGGCATTACCCAAAAAGGAAAATACGCAATCAAAGTAACATAGAATAAAAATTATTTTTGCATCCTCAGAAGAATTTGATCACAGATTTTTCGCATTTCTGAGTCAGAGCCTACACTTGCTAGTTCAACTAAATCGCTATTAGTTACAATACCAACTAGCTTTGAATCTTCCATTACTGCTAGTTTGTGAATATTCTTTTTTTTCATTAGCTCTGCTGCATTCCAAACTGTTTCATCGGATTTGAGGGAGATTAAGGGAGAAGACATTACATCTGAGACTGGATGATCAAGTTTTTTTTCCTTAGCCAATATTCTTCTAACAAAATCCCTCTCAGTGATAATTCCAACTGGTTCATTATTTTTTGTAATTATGACAGAACCAATGTTGGCTTCATCCATCTTCTTTGCAGCTAATGAAATTGAATCTGATGCATCAATTGTAATGACATTTTTTTTCATTACATCTTTTAGTAAGGAACCTTCTCCAGACATCATACTATTTGTAATTGGTCTTTTGGTCTTAAAAGAAGATTACGATTATCAAAGGTAATAATATTAAATCTTGAAGATTTTAATGCTAAACATAAGAAGGGAATTCATCATTATGAATGGTTATAATACAAGGAAGGCTCTGATGGGCTTTTTATCAGAAGACATAGGCAAAGGCGATATCACAAGTGCCTTGCTTTCAAAACGCATTATTCGGGGCCGAATAATTTCCCGACAGAGTGCAATAATAGCAGGAGTGAAATACGCAAAAGAGATTTTTGCCATCAAAAAATGCAAAGTGACAATTAGGAAAAAAGACGGGACAAAAGTAAATTCAGGTCAAACGATTATGGAAATTAAAGGAACGCCGCAAGCTGTTTTATCATGTGAGAGGACTGCATTGAATCTTATTTCTAGAATGAGCGGCATTGCAACTCAAACAAATGAATTGGTAAAAAAGATCCCAAAGACAACCAAAGTCTATGCAACAAGAAAAACTGCACCAGGTTTAAGATTTTTTGATAAAGAAGCAGTAGTAATCGGGGGCGGGGAAAAACATAGAATGACATTGGGAGATATGATAATGATTAAGGACAATCACTTGTCAATAGAATCTCTTGTGAATTTGATAAGAAAGGCAAAAAAAAGACATAAAAAAATCGAGGTGGAAGTCGAAAATCAAAAAGATGCCCTTTTAGCTGCTAAGGAAGGTGCTTCAATTATTATGCTTGATAATTTCACACCAAAAAAAATTACAAGTACAATTAAGGCACTAAAAAAAGCCAGACTACGCAACAAAGTTACACTAGAAATATCCGGCGGGATTAATTCAAAAAACATTTCTAGCTATGCTAAAACTGGAGTGGAGATTATTTCCGTAGGGGCAATTACGAATTCTGTTTTAGGAATTGATCTAAGCTTAGAAGTTTAGTTATTTCATTGAATTAATTTTTTCTAATAATTTTGTAACTTCGATGTTTTTAGGATCAAATTCCTGAATCTTTTTGCAGCATAAAATAGCATCATCTAATTTTCCTATTTTTAATAAAGAGTTGGCTTTGAGAATTAAAATTTCAGGATCATATGAGGTCATCTTCAGAGCCCTGTCAAAAAATTCAATTGCCGTTTTGTACCTATTTTTCATATAGTAAATCCCTCCCATGATAAAGAGTACATCATTTTCTTCAGGAATTTTTTCTAGAATTTCAGTCCCAACTTTTAGAACTTTATCATATTTTTTTTCCTTGACCAGTTTCTTTAATTCCTTTTTTCGAAGTATTGCTTTTTTTCGCTCAATCTGTTGAGGGCTTTTTTTGAAAAATCCGACCAAGACTAGAATGCAAAGTTTGCATCCCAATTAAATCGTATGTGAAATAATTTTCAGGAATTTAACTTATTGCAAGCATTCGCTCAATTGCAATTCTTGCCTTATCAGCAATTTCTTTTGGCACAGTAACTTCGTATTTATCCTCTACAAGAGAATTGTAAACTTTTTCTAGATTAATCAATTTCATGTACTGACATTCAGCCTTTTCTGAGGCAGGAACAAACGTTTTTCCGGGATTTTGTTGTCTCATCCTATACAAGATCCCAGTTTCAGTGGCAACCACAAAATTATTGGAATTTGAGTTTTTTGCATAATTCATCATGCCTTCTGTTGACAGAATTTGTGTGTTATTTTCTTTGTAACTTCCTTGAGCAATATCATGTAACATTGGCGTAGTGCAACTACATTCAGGATGCACTAAAAACTCAGCATGCGCCATGGAATCTAGTTTCTGTTGTACATCTTCAGGTCGAATCCCAGCATGAACATGGCATTCTCCTGCCCAAATGAACATGTTTTTTCTTCCAGTCATTTTTGCAACATAAGAGCCCAAAAACATATCAGGTAAGAATAAGATTTCTTTTTCCTTGGGAATTGCTTTTACAACATTTACAGCATTTGATGATGTGCAGCAATAATCAAGTTCTGCTTTAATTTCTGCAGTGGTATTTACATACCCAACTGCAATTGCTCCAGGATGTTGGTTTTTCCAATTTTTTAAATCATTAACTGTAATAGAATCAGATAATGAACATCCTGCCTCTAGATCAGGAATGTAGACTTTTTTGTGTGGGCTGATGATTTTTGCAGTTTCTGCCATAAAGTGTACCCCACAAAATAAAATTGACTTTTGATCCGTCTTTGCTGCCTGCCTAGATAGTCCCAAAGAATCGCCTACGTAATCTGCAACATCCTGAACGTCTGGAACTTGATAGTTATGTGCTAAAATTAAAACATCCTTTTCTTTTTTTAGTTTTTGAATCTCATCCTGTAATTTGGTTTGTTGTACTAACATTCTCCCTTAGAAAATCCATGCAGATAGCATTTAAAGAATAAGGATCCGTCTTGAATTTTCGAGTCTTTGAAAAGTATAGGTAATTCTTGCCAGATTATGTACCAATTTTGATTTCATCTGTACATATATCGCGAAGAAGCTCAATGGCTGATAGAATTGCTAGCCTGCTAGTTTTGGGATTTGTAGGATCTGGTATATTTTCAATAGTAAATGACATTTTTCCAAATTTGCCGTTTGCATCTATTTGATGGGTATTTTTATCAGTATCAGGATCTGCTACAATTTTTACTAGAGTTTTTTCGCTTCCCAATCCTACTATACTAAGAAGCGCTGCAACATTGATATTTTTTGGGAATAACTGTACAGCCTCTTTTGCAGTTCCTTCAAAAACAGTCGTCTGTATGGTAATTTTTTCCAAATCAATATCAGATGTCTCAAAAAATTTGGCGCCAACAAGTGATCTTGGATGTTTTGTTGTAGTTAGTGTTACTGATTCCAACTCATCTTTAACAGACTTTAATCCATCAAGGCCTGCTATTGCGCCAGATGGAAGATAGATTGTTTTTTTAAAATCCTTACATGCCTCAGTTAGAATTTCAAAAACGGATTCATCTAACAGGGCCCCCACACTCATTATCAAAAGATTCCTCCTATTTTGCAGCACACTTAATGCAGCATCTCTTACGGCTTCCTGTGATGCTGCCTCCACCACTATATCAACTGGGTGCGAGGATAACAAATGAAAGTTCTCAACAATTTCTGGTTTATTTTTTAATTTGGACACTAAAACATTTGCAGCTTCTTTTCTTTCATCATAAACATGAGTTAGTTTTGCTGGAATTTTACCAGAATCAATTGCTAATGCTATTTGGGTGCCGATTGCGCCACACCCCAGTAACCCAATTCTTTTCAATCACAGCTATGTAGGGTATTGTTATAATAAATCCTAATCAATATGGCAAAAATTGAGTTGTTTTTTGATTTTTGTGGGTGATGCTTCCTTTTTGAACAAAATTATAAATTAACTAATAATAAAATCGCGGCACATACGCCTATTAAAGCAAACATATACTTTCTATATTTTGGATCACTTGTTCTCATCATTTTACTTTACAACAAGAGTTGAAACTTTGGATTTGTGTACGACATAATTCGATACGCTGCCCAAAAACATTTCCTTGAAGCGACCAAGATCTCTCGAACCAATCACTATCAAATCAATTTTGTTTTTCTTTTGATTTGCAAAATTAGATATGAGTTCGCCTGGGTGGCCTTTAATAATTTTTGTTTGCATAGTAACGCCTTTTTTTTCTGCATCGGCCTTGCATTTTGTTAGATGTTTTTTTGCCTCATCATACATTTTTTCTTGAGCTACTCTTATTTCACGATATGACAATGGTGAAAATGGCAATATGTATAATGCAACTAGAGTTGCATCATTTCGTTTTGCAATATCAGTTGCTTCGGAAAGGACGTAATTTGATCTTTTTGAGTTGTCTAAAGCCACTAGAATCTTTTTATAATTTGCCATTAACGTGCCGCCTCATTAGTCATTTTTACTTTTTTTCCCAATATCATATTTCTAACTTTGATCATTTTTCTTGCCAAAATAAATCCACCTCCAGACATTGCGCTCCCGATTACTACATGTAATATTCCCATTTCTTGTTGTGGTGCAAATAACAGAACATATGCAAATCCTGCAATCATCAACAAAATACCAAATGCTGCGAAGAGTCCCATCATCAATGGAATCCTTGGAGGTACTGGTGGCAAACCATCAGAAACGGGTTTTTCAATATAACCAGCATTTTTACAAACAGTGCAACAATGTTTTTGTTTTTTATTATGCCATACCGATTCTAGAAAATAAAATTCTTGATGACAAGAGTCACAATTTTTTTTGGGAAGTGTGATTTTTCCGTGATCATCAAAATCCTGTCCAATTTTTTTCATACATTCTCTACAAAAATAACCAGGTACACGCCATTGTTTTTGGAAATTATATTTTTTCCATCCAAGCGTAACATTGCAACCTGCACATGATGTCATTGTTATTGTCCTCCTGAGGAACCTGATACTTTCTTTTTTCCTGTAATGACTTGTGCGATTCCTTTTCTTGCCTCAATGATTGGCAAGAAGATAATGAAGAATGATGCAAAGCTTACCCAAACCACCGATATTCCAACCCAGACACTGTACACCATTACATCAAAAACTAGTCCTGATGCTATCAAGGGCATTGGCCATGCAATTATTAGAACCAAAGTCATGATACCACCGCCTTTGAGACTAAATTTGAATGCCTTTTTTAGTGTCTCCTCGTTTTCTGTTACTACAGCCGATTCGGCTTCAGTTAATTCAACAAGAGTAATCTTTTCTTTAAGATCCTTCCAATCAAAGGTAGTTTTGGTAGCAAGACTACCAAATAAGGCAATAGCACCGCCAGTCAAAATTCCTGCAATGTTTCCAAACAACATAGAATAGTTATGGCCTAGACTAGCAAGATTTACTTCACCACCAAATTCTGGCAAAGAGGCAGCTACGGAAACCCATGTGATCAATGCAACTACTAGTCCCACTATAGCACCCGTTGTAGCAGCAACTCTGTTTGTTTTCTTCCATAATATAGTCAATGCAATCGGAATTACAGCAGAGCCAATGATGATACCCATTGCGAGATATACAAATCCTAAACTTAGGCCCGCACCCAGAAGAATCACAGCAAGACCCCCCATTCCAAGACCAAAACCTACAATGACTGTTCTCGATACTTTGACAAGTTTTTTTCCTGTGGCGTTTGGATTTTTGTACGTCCGGTAAATATCATATGTGATTAACGATGAGACTGCAATAAGCTCGGCAGAACCTGCAGACGTTACTGCCATAAACAACATTGTTAAAACCAAAATAGCGCCAACTTCTCCCATTAGAGCAGTTGCCGCAGCAGGAACTACTAGACCTAACTGTACTTGTTGCGGAGT
>JBFJMG010000038.1:0-8737 GCA_041634015.1 Nitrosopumilaceae archaeon | reverse complement strand
TTAGTAATTAAATCTTGGTGCTCCCGCCGGGATTTTCATCTTTTGAGAATTTGAACCCGGGATCACCGCCTTGAAAGGGCGGTATGCTTGACCGGTCTACACCACAGGAGCCCGTTTGCATCGGGTTATTTTGTCCTTAAAATCTTTTGGAAACTACAAAGATTTTTTATTGGTGATTCTTGCACATAAAATATGAATCAAATAATAAAACAAATTGATGAAATTATAGAAGAAAAAAGTCTGCTAAAGCATCCTTTTTACCAAATGTGGTCAGATGGCAAATTGTCTTTAGAATCTCTTGCTGGATATTCCAAAGAATATTTTCAATTGGTAAAAGAGGTTCCTAACTTTATGAGCCCTATTATTGAAAAATCTCCAAAGGAATATTCCGGTGAACTTGTTAGCAATCAAAAGGAGGAATCAGAACATATAGCACTATGGATAAATTTTGCAAAATCGTTAGGTGTTTCTCAAAATGAATTGGAAAATTATCCAGGTTTTGAAAAAACAAGAGAAGCGGTTTCTGCCTTGGCAAATTTAATGAATTCATTTGAAGAAGGCTCATGTGCGATGTATGCGTTTGAAAAGGAAATCCCAAAAATCAGTCAGACAAAACTAGATGGGTTAGCAAAATTTTATGGAATTTCTACTGCGGAAGCAACAGAGTACTTCAAACTCCATTTGGAGGCAGACATTAGGCACTCTGCAGCTTGGAGAAACATTATAGAAAAATCCTCACACAATTCTGAAAAGTTAATTGAAATTACTGAAAAATCTGTTTCAGCACAAAATCTATTGCTTGATAGTTGTTATGAAAACTACTGTTAACTTCTACAACAATTTATAGTGAACCTGAAAAACCTCTTGCATGGGGCCCGTAACTCAGCTTGGTAGAGTAACCGGCTCATAACCGGTGAGCCAAGGGATCGAAGCCCTTCGGGCCCATTAAATTTCAATTACTTTTAAAACAATAGAGGTTTAATTTACACCGGCTGCAATGAAGAATCAGAGTTATATCTGAATAATGATGTGAAGGCATTTGACTGAGCTGCCAAATAGTTCATGCAGGACTAATCTGGTTTTTTACTTTTTCCAGAACATCGTTACTTACTAATTTATTTTCGTATAATGCGTTTGTAATTTCTATAATGTCAGTTATTTGATGCATAGTCACGTCTTCCCGAGCTAAATTTTTTGTAGCCCCTTCCAATCTATTTACGATAACATATGCATCTTTTACCACGACTCCCTCCTTTTTCAGGGTTTCAATACTTCTTAGAATAGATCCTCCAGAGGTAGCAACATCATCAATCATCAATGCTTTCATTCCTTGACGTACTTTTCCTTCTACCAATTTTGATGTCCCATATTCTTTTGATTTAGTTCTAACGTAAATCAAAGGCTTGATTGTCTCTATTGCCAATGCAGATGCTATTACCAAACCTCCTGTAGGAACTGAAACCAAAGAATCAAATTCATCTAATTCCATCTCTTGGGTAATCTTGTTTTGAAGATATTTTATCATCTTGCGAAATTCATGGGGAAAGCTTGGAACAATTCTTAAATCAACATAATAACTACTTTTTTTTCCACTGGCTAGAGCAAAGTCACCAAATTTGAGAGCACCTACCTCGTACAAAAAGGTGGCAAATTCTTTTACAAACTCCACACCAAAATTAATTACATTGGATTTATTTTGGTTTGTATTTTGTGTTAAGTATGCCTGAAATTTGGTTAAATTATGGTATTACCGATGTAGTTCTAGATATTCGGGCAGAAAATCTTGATAATAACATTAACTCTGATGGAAAAATCCTTGAAGACACTCAAATTATTGATAAATTCAATCAATTAGACAGAAATAAAACACAAGAACTCGTTATTTTGAATTATTCAAAAGCCATCCAAAAATTACTGAATAGTCTATTCTCATTTTGCGAACAAAAATCCTTGCCTATTCCCAGAATTTTAGCGGATAACAAAATATTGAATCAATTAAAAGAAGGACTCCCAGAGGGTAGTTCTGTTTTAGAATTTACCTCAGAACAAATTCCCAACTCTGATCTTACCTTTGTGGGCGAAATGGAATTAGATGGTCTATTTGGTTTTGAAACAATAGCTACGAGATTAATGAAAAAATTTGGAAAAGAAAATATGCTAGCAGCATATGCAAAACGAAAAGGAAACCTTCCTGCCCCTGGCCAACCTACAGAAAGTATAGAAGAGGCAAAAAAATTTGTTGATAATTTCGAAATAAAAGCAATCGAAATTGTAGCCAATTCAAAAGGAATTGTGGATATTTCTATAGGTCATCCTTCCAAAACTCTCTCTATTTCAAAATCCTTTGAAGCTTTGGCCATAAAGGATATTGGTGAACATAAAACTATGATAATAAGCACAGGAAAATATGCTAGCAACGACACCCTTGGTAGATCCTTATCATCTTTATGGAATTGTAGCAGTGCTATTAAAAATGGAGGTTTGGCAATTTTATTTGCTGAATGCTCACGAGGAATTGGGTCAGAGGCAATTTCGCAATACATCGACGGTAGACTGACTTTAGAAAAAATACGAAATCCCTCCAAATATGTGGATGGAATGGAGAATTTGCTTTTTTTAACCGAACTACAAAAAAAATTTCAAATTGGTCTTGTTTCAATTCTTCCTGAATTTTATGCAAAAAAATTAAACATAATTTCGATTAATAGTGCAAAAAACGTAATGGAATACATTCTCAAAACTCAAGGTCTTAGACAAAAGGTGGCAATTGTTTCAGATGGCGCACGTGTTTTACTAAGGTAGAAAAGACGCAGGAAGAGGCGCACAGAAAACGGCCAAAATAATAACCAGAATATAAGCTCTTTTCCTATTACGTGTAAGTGGAGATAAATCATCTAGTGGTTGTGCACCAGGATTTCTAGAACTTAAAATTAAGATTAACATTGCCATAAACCAGTATCCCAATAATACCAAAACCCCCATGCTAGCAAAGGTTGCATACCTGTGCCATTTTGCCCCAAGTAAAGTTCTAGCTAAATGTCCGCCATCAAGTTGCCAGGCTGGAAGTAAATTTAGAAAAGTAATCAAAAACCCAATCCACGCTGCAAATAAAACAGGAGTCATTAAAACTTCGTGTCCTTCTCCACCTTTACCAAACATAGCTAGGGTAGCAGTCATAAACAATGGTTCTCCTTGATTCCATTCCATTAACTGGGAATTTGCAAAAAGATCCTGCGCTATTTCATCTCCAATTATAGGAGCAGTGTATGCTCCATAAATTGAAACAATAATCGCAATTACCAAACCAGCGATAGGTCCTGCAATTGCTACATCAAAAAGAATCTCTCGATTAATTGTCAAACCTCTTGATTGAATAAACGCCCCAAAGGTCGGAATACCGTAAACGGGGATTCCGGGAATAAAAAAAGGCCAAGTAGTTTTTAGTTTATGAATTTTAGCAGCTAACAAATGCCCTGATTCATGTATTCCCAAAATTCCTAAAAGAGAAAGAGTGTAAATTCCTGCCATTTCAAGAGGCTCACCAATATCAATAATTGAATTTGTTCCTAAAGTTCTATAATATCCATCAACCATTACAAAGGCAACGACCACGGCAAAGAGAATTCGAGGGGTCCAAGAGGAATTAAGCAATTTTCGTTTGGATCTTGGTGGAAATTTTCTCACAATAACCGTTAGTCCAGATGGTAAAGACTCAAGCTTACAAACAAGATCTTTAGGTTCTAATTGCTGTGCTAATTTTACAAATCTAGTTTTTACTTGCTCATCTTCAATTTTAAAATAAAGTGAGTCTAGGGTTTGTTCCATTCCAATTACTTTAAAATTGGAATTGACTATTGAAATTACTTCTTCTACAGTGGGTTCACTCAATAAATGAAAAGGAAAGTTTGGTAAATTAATGGCTTTTGTAGAGATGTTTTATCTAAATGAGTAGATTAGATATCATCAGTGATTTGCAATGAAAAAAATTGAACCACTTGAGGTTTTTCTGTGGACTTTTAGGAGAAATGACAAAGATATAATCAATCTTTACAATTCTCTTTCGGATCTGATGAAGATAGCAACTGGAGGAGATATGTTAAATTTTGGATATTGGGATGAGAATACCACGCCTATTCTGGCTCAAAAGAAATTAAGTTCAATTTTAGGCAAAATGGCAAAGTTAGAAAATGGACAACATGTTGTCGATGTTGGTAGTGGATT
This sequence comes from Nitrosopumilaceae archaeon, assembly GCA_041634015.1. GTDB lineage: Archaea > Thermoproteota > Nitrososphaeria > Nitrososphaerales > Nitrosopumilaceae > JBFJMG01. The sequence goes on along the minus strand of JBFJMG010000038.1, from coordinate 4,516 downwards.
CGCTTCTCCGGCGTTTCAGTGGTTAGAGGAATTTAATCCAAATAAAATCACATGTGTTAATCTTAATTTTAGTCAATTAAAAAATTCGCTTCAATCTAATACAAAAAATGAAATAAAAAAACAAAAAAATTTAAAAGAAAATCTTAATTTTTTAAATGCCACTGCAACCTTTCTACCCATTTTCAATGAATCAGCTGATAGAATTGTAGCTTTGGAATCTGCCCAACATTTTAAACCACTAGGGAAATTTTTATCCGAATCCTACCGAATTTTAAAAAAAGATGGGATATTGGCTATGGCCATTCCTGTATTGGTTGAAACGCACACTTCACCCGTGATGAAACTTGGATTGCTTTCCATGACTTGGTCATCAGAACACTATAGCATTAATTTTATTGAATCTCTTATCAAAGAACATAGATTTCATATTGATGAAAAAATAGCAATTGGTTCAAATGTTTATGAACCAATGACAAAATATTATATCGAAAATCGTGAATACCTTAAAACCAAGATAAAAAAATATTACCCATCTTATGTTGAAAAAATTCTTTACAAATCTCTTCTTAAAATGAGTGATGTTTCTAAAAAGAAAATCATAGATTATATGATTTTTATTTGTAAAAAATAAAATTAAGTTTTTGTATTCGTAAATTTATTGATGAATGTGAGCTGCAAATAATCGGAATCCTTTTTTACGTAGATTTTGTTATTTAATGTATGGGGTTTTTTGGATTTAATTCTTCTCAAACTAAATGTAAGGTGTGTGGAATTGAGTTTTCAGAATGTGATAGACTAAAGAGACATCAGGATAAAGCCCATAATAAAAAAGAAAAATGTAGGGCATGTGGAGCAGAATTTAATTATTCAGAAGAACTCCGGAAGCATAAGAAAAAGTGCAAATAACTAATCTAAAAAATAAATATCCCGATAAAATAATCTAACTCGTTGCAAGTTATTTTACGACAAATTGGTGATTGTGCGATAAGAAGAGCTGACCCAAGTGATCTAATACCCGTAATGGAAATTAATCTTAAAACCCTTCCCGAACATTATTCAGATTATTTCTACGAGAGTCTCCTATCCGAATTACCCGAGGCATTTATTGTTGCTGAAATAGGTGACAAGGTAGTAGGCTACATAATGTGTAAAACAGAATTTGGTTTTTCTAATTTTAAGAAATTGGGTTTTGTAAAAAAAGGACATGTTGTCTCTGTGGCAGTTCTTAACGAACACAGAAGAAAAGGTATTGGACGTGCAATAGTTGAAGAATCAATAAATGGAGTGAAAACCAAAAAATGTGACGAGCTTTACCTAGAAGTGAGATGTAGTAATAATGAAGCCGTCAAATTGTACGAGTCGATGGGTTTCATTATTAAACAGCGACTTAAAAGCTACTACCGGGATGGGGAGGATGCTTATTTAATGGCCATAGAATTCAATTATGGCTCAAAAAAATAAATAACTATTCTCTAACTTGAAGCGCAATGGAAAAACGAAAAACAACAGGAATACTAATTTTTATCTCATGTATCGCGGGGTTTTTTCTTTATGCTTATCTTCTAATGCTTTCTGAGTGGAGTCCAATTGTATTACAATTATCTGTTCTAATGATTGCCGGGGGAATATTGGGGGTAATATCTTGGATAGGTTATACTATGGCAACTACCAAACCCACTCCGTCATCGATTACATCAGAAGATTCAAAAAAATAATTACTTTGTAATTTGAACGTCGACCACTGTTTGATAATATCTAGGCCCAACTGGACGTACTATCTTTGAATTTAGAATTTTAAATTTTGTTTTAGAAATTTTAAGAAAATGTTTTTCTGATAGTTTCGGGGCATCTTGTTTTTTATCAGAGTGTATATGTGAATAATAATGAATAATTCCGCCATTTTTGGTTGCTAAAATAGCTATGTCTAAAAATTCATCAGATTTTTCCGGTAAGAGCATAAGAGTCCTATCCCCTTTGTTGGTTAGAGTTTCATTGATTACTTGTGTCGCATCCCCATTTAGAGAAATTACTTTCCCAACAAGTTTATTTTTTTCAATATTCTTTTCGCATAATTTTGAAGCGAGGGGATTTATGTCAATATTATAAACCACACATTTTTTGTTTTTTGCAGCTAAGATTGAAAACATCCCCACTCCTCCAAACATGTTTATGACGATTTCACCGTCCTTTACAAGATTTGCTATCCGCTCCCGTTCGGTAGATAGTCTTGGTGAAAAAAATGCTTTTTTTACATCTACAATAAACCTACAACCAAATTCCTTGTATTCTGTCTGGGTTTTATCCTCTCCAGCTAATAATTCTAAATTTCTTGTACGAAAATTTCCTTCCACAGCAGAGGATTGATAAAAAACAGAATGCGCAGTCTTTACCTGCTCTAGAAGTGTTTCACCGATAAGTTTCTTCTTTGATAATAGAGAGTTTGGAATTCGAACAACTATAATATTTCCAATCTGATCAAAAGCTGAAAATAATTCCTTACTCTCCTGCAAGGAAAGGAAACTTTCTAGAGATTTCTTGAGCAATCGTGTCAATTCTTATAGTAATAATTGCCCGAGCTCTTTTGTAGTTTATCTAAACGACTTTCGATCTTATTGACTCTAGGCCTAGAGCTTTTTTCATCTCGTCTAAAGGTGATCTCCAAAGTTTTAAGAAATCTATTCATTGCTTCTGCTTTGGGTAAAGGTTTAGTTGCAACTCCCTTTATACTGGACGTTCCTTCGAAAATTACCATGGAATCAGAAATAAGATCCATCAATTGTAAATCATGATCAATTACAATTGCAGACTTTCCAAATGATCTAACAAATTTTTGTAAAAACTTCGCTATGGCTATTCTATCCTCGACATCTAAAAATGCTGAGGGTTCATCTAATGCAAAAACATCAACTTTTTGCAATAAGCACGAAGCCACCGCAACTTTTTGTAATTCTCCACCTGATAAGTTTCGTATAGATTTATTGTATAATTTTTTAATTTTTAATGGATCTACTATTTGTTCCTCCACCATACTGCCTTCGATTGGGTTACCATTTGACTTTTCTAATAACTGAATTACTTGAAGATCCGAATCATTTTGCAGGTATTGAGGCTTGTATGCAATCTTTACCTTTTTTTCTACCTCCCCCGAATCGGGTTTTTCCACTCCGGCAATAATTTTCATAAAGGTAGTTTTTCCAAGTGCATTTGCCCCCATTATTCCAAGAACTTCTCCTCTTCTTACTTGACCAGAATCAATAACAACTTAAAAAGATGAAAATTTCTTTTCTAATCTTGGATATTCTATAACATAATCCCCTTCTTGAAATTCCCCTGTAGAGGCAGAAACATCAAAGCTGAATTTTTTATCCCTAAACCTTACATTCTCCGTTGGAAGGTAACCATCGAGAAATACATTAATTCCAACCTTTGTAGATAAAACCCCAGATACTATTCCATAAGCGGCAGGTTCTCCATATAATAATTCGATATAGTCACTTAGATAATCAAGAAGTGTCAGATCATGCTCAACTACCATTACACTTTTTCCTAAAGTTGCTAAACTTTGAATTACTCTTGCTACCCCAGCTCGCTGAAAAACATCATTATAGGAAGATGGTTCATCAAAAAAATAGAATTCAGCCTCCCTTGAGGCAGTGACTGCTACAGCAAGTCTTTGTAGTTCGCCCCCACTAAGTTCCCTTAAGCTCTGGTCTAAAGAATTTTTTAGTCCTAAATTTTCTACAAGCTGATTTGTAATTCCCCTTTCGTCGTATTTTGCAAGTAACTCTTTTCCTGTTCCATCAAAGGCTTCAGCAATCTGTACTACTTGTTGAGGTTTTATAGAGGATTTAATTTCATTATTTTTTATCTTCTCGAAATGTGATTTTAATTCAGTACCACTATAGTACTTTAAAATCTCATCCCAATCTGGCGGTTCTTGATAGTTTCCTAAATTTGGTTTTAAATTACCTGACAAAATGTTAACAACAGTGCTTTTTCCCATACCGTTTCTACCAAGTAAGCCTACGACAGCTCCTTTTTTTGGAGTTGGTAACTTGTAGAGTCGAAACGAATTCATCCCATATTGATGAATTTTTTCTGTTCCTAATTCTGTTGCTAAATTAACAATAGTAATAGCATCAAAAGGACAAACCTTTACACAAATACCACAACCATTACAAATATTTTCATCGATTTGTGCCTTTTTTATTTCCTCATTTAATATGATACAATCTGCGCCGGATTTGTTAACTGGACAATATTTTATACATTCCAAACCACATTTTTTTGGCTGGCAAAGCTCCTTATCCAGAACGGCTACCCGATGCGTCATGAAATAATTCCCTTTATCTTTGTTTTATACCTCTTTTGGATTTGTGCCTAAAGGGCGTTACGTTAATAGATAAGAATTTTCAATGTATAATTAAGCCGGCCATAGCGTTAGGGTGCGACCCAATCCCATTCCGAACTTGGAAGTCAAACCTAATGTCGCTGTTGTGTTACTTAGATGCGAGAG
>JBFJMG010000037.1:0-8994 GCA_041634015.1 Nitrosopumilaceae archaeon | reverse complement strand
TTTGAAATGATGGACTTGATGAATATTGAGGAAAATCAAGAATCCCCCAATTTAGATTCAATTGGTTCAAAAATATGGAATATTATCGACAAATATTACCCAATGGGAAAATTCACCTCGTCTGTTATCCTAGAAAAATTTGAGGATGAGTATAATGAACCGATCAAACTAAGTGTGATTTCGACTTACCTCTCACGCTTTTCTCAAAAAGGTAAAATTGAGCGTTCTAAGAGCGGGCGGGAATGGTCCTATCAGATAATAAAATTATCTCAAAAACACCGGGGTTAAACTACGAAATTAGGGCCTTGCGGACTATAATCCGATCTTTACCCATTATCACCTTAACATAGTCTCCCTTCTGCATATCCATGTATTTTCGAAACTGCTTTGGGATTGAAATAGTACCTGCAGAAGTTATCTTGACTAGGATCTCTTGATAATCCGATGACATGATGTATTAATAAATTTATAATATTTATATTTTAATTTATTATATAAATAATAAATTAACATAAATTACAACTAATGTTTCTCAAAATTGGACTGTCTGATGGAAAAAAATATCTATACTGTCGGAGGGGGAGCCATTTTTTGACTAATCCTCAATCTCCCTTTTTCGGTAATTGAATAGGTATATGGTTTGGTATTGGTGTGTCTTTCAACAAAACCATCCTTATACAACTTTTTCATCAGACGAGAGGTGTGTTCTCTAGTTCGATCTATTGTGATTTGTATATCACGTGATGTCATTGGTTTTGTTGTGATTAATCCTAAGATATGACTAACTATATCATCATAGGGTAAATTAGGCATCCTACTCTCATTTTTTATCTCTACAGGCTCAACTTTTTGAGTAGTTTGTTTTTCTTGCTTAGGTTTTTCCTTCTGCTCGACCTGTTCCTCGATTACTTGATTCTGATTGCTTAATTCATCAATATCTAATGCATCTAAACGGATTTTCATGTCTATTAACTGCCTTTCATAATACTCTAATCGTTCAAAATAGGCAGGATCGACATCTTTCTTCTTGAGATTAACATACGGTTTTAATTTGAAATAGAGATACAACGCAAACAATCCCAACAAAAAAGCCACAATCACACTAAAAATTACCTCTGGCTCAGGAATCTCTACTAACATCACGTTTAATCAAAGATTTTGTGATTTATCATAATTGAACAACATAATTTCACACTTTACATCAACAAACTAATTTAGGAAAATCACGACTTTGTTACAAAAACTTTCATTTAAAATTGATAAAATCACAAATTACATGCCTGTCTAACTACCTTATCTATCACAGCAATGACTTCGTCCTCTCTTTCAGGAAAAACATCACTATCACTTATCACAGAAACCTGTTCTGCTAGGCGTGAAATCACATCTATATCATCAGGTAATAACACGCCTAAACTCCTAAGTAAGACGACAGTGTAAAAAAAACTCATTAGTTTTTCTCTGGATTGACTTACCTGCCTGTAATAGGCACCTCGGGATATACTAAACTCAATTTCCCGAAGGTTCTTCTGATTTAAAATTATTTCAATTTGTCGTTCAGTAAACAAAGATTTTTTGATTATTTTCCGTAAAATATTGTTAAAATTAGAAGAATGAAACTCGCTCATAGCTATACAAATCTGTATACGGTGACTCAATTAAACTTTAAAGACCATCGTTAGAACCCCATTTATGCCTCCTGAGGTAGAGAACTATCTAAAAACCCAGATAAAAAAGAAAAAAACTTTGGTATTTGTCTTAATAGATTCAGAAGTAGCAAACATCACTTCCTCAATCAAACTCGCAAGGCAGGTAGAAAAGGCAGGAGTTTCTGCAATCCTTGTGGGTGGTTCCTCAGCCTCGAATCAAATCGAAATGGCAGATTTTGTAGGACAATTAAAAAAATCAATAAAAATTCCAATTATCCTCTTTCCAGGCAATATTACTGGAATCGTTCCCCAGGCAGATGCCATTTTGTTTAGTTCTCTGATGAATTCAGAAAATCCCTACTTTATCTCACAAGCTCAAGCCTTAGGTGCCCCAAGCGTACTAGAATTCGGTCTAGAACCTTTGCCTACAGCATATTTAGTAATAGGGGATGGAACCTCCGCCTGGTTTGTTGGTTCTGCTAGGGGAATTCCCTTTGAAAAGCCTAGAATCGCAGCTGCTTATGCTTTAGCTGCCCAATTTCTGGGCATGAGATTTGTCTATCTTGAGGCAGGCTCTGGGGCAAAACAACATGTGAGCCCTGAAATGGTTAAAACCGTCCGGAAGATTTACCAAGGATTTCTAATTGTTGGGGGAGGTATTAGAGACGCCAAAACAGCTAGAAAAATTTCCGATGCCGGAGCTGATGCCATTGTAATCGGAACTTTGCTTGAAAAAGGCGGGGGAACTAAGAAACTCACAGATATAGTAAAATCCATTCAAAACCCTAGAAAATAATACCATGACACAAAGCGATACTGCCCGGATTAAGGGAATTGAAATGCCAAATTATTATTTTGAATATTACTCTGATCTTTCCAAGAATACCTCTGATATCTTCGGCGTTGCTGCGTTGGCAAAATCCTCTCTTTCAGATTCCTCAGGGATGATAGAGCCTAAAATCGCATATGATCTTGCTGATCGAGTCGCAAAAATGCACGAAATCGACATTGCCGAACCCTTACGGGACTTGCTAAAAACCAACGGAAAGGAGCTTACTGCATTAATTCTTTCAAAAGAAATTGCCCTAGGAAAGTACTGCCAACCTGATACAGGGCTGGAGGCAAAGTTAGATCTAGCTGTTCGAGTAGGGTTGGCCATTGTTACTGAAGGCGTAACCATTGCACCCCTTCAGGGGATTTCTAGTGTAAAGATTAAAAAAAATAAGGATGGTTCTGACTATCTTTCAGTATCAATTGCCGGACCCATGAGATCTGCTGGAGGAACAGAATCAGCAGTAACAATGCTAATTGCGGATCATGTGAGAAAGGCGGGCAACTTAGCAAAATTTCAGGCTAATTCCTTTGATGATGAGGTTGGAAGATTCGTTGAGGAGCTACGGGTTTATGAAAGAGAGGCAGGAAACTTTCAATTTCACGTTCTTGATGAAGATATCATTAAGGTAATCTCAAACATACCAGTTGAGCTTGATGGAGTAGATACTGACCCTTTTGAGGTAGTAAATCACAAAGGAATGCAGCGAATTGCTACTGACAGAGTTAGAGGAGGGGCTTTACGTGTGTTAAATGATGGACTTATCGGTAGGTCAAAAAAATTACTAAAAAGAATTGAACTTTACAATCTTGATGGTTGGGAATGGTTAAAGGATCTTAAAGGGGCAATTCAAACTGGAGAAGAAAAGGAGAATTCTGGCGCCAAAAGAATGCGTGAGGTGATAACAGGCAGGTCTGTTCTTTCGATGCCAGGTAAACTGGGTGGTTTTAGGTTACGATATGGAAGAGCATGTAACACTGGGTTTGCGGCGGTTGGCTTTCATCCAGTTATTGGTGAAATTCTTGACCACACGATAACGGTAGGAACCCAAGTAAAAATCGATATTCCGGGTAAAGGTGCAACAGTTGGTTTTGTTGATTCTATTGATACTCCGACTGTTCGACTAAAAAATGGTAATGTAATTAAAATTCACGACGTAGAAGAGGCATTATCTGTCAAGTCAGAAATAGACAGAATCCTTCATCTTGGTGATATACTAATTTCATTTGGGGATTTTTTAGAAAACAACGCTAAGCTGGTACCATCCGGATATGTGGAAGAGTATTGGTTGGAGGAATTTAAAGAAAAGATTAAACCATACGAGAAAACGGATCCCGACATCAAAAAATTTCTAACCAAAGTGCCCTCAATTGATGAGGCATTTGATTTATCATTGAAATTTAAAATCCCTCTTCATCCGAAATACCTATTTTTCTGGGATCAAATATCTTATGAAGAATTTAAGGAGATTCTAGATCCATTAGCAATTGATGAGAACTCTATCTTGTATCCAATTGCAGCAAAACCAATTTTAGAAAAACTAGGGGTCCCACATATTTTCTCAAATGATAAGATAATTCTAAAGGAACCTGAGGCGAAAATTTTCTTTAATCTATTATTCTTGCATCCTATCTTAATTGATCAAAAAATCCCTATTCCGAAATTAATATCAAATAACTCCAAAATCCAAATCCGAAATAAATTCTCAACTGCAATAGGAGTCAGAATCGGCAGACCTGAAAAAGCAGCACCAAGACAAATGAAACCTCCAATTCATACATTATTTCCCATTGGAGACAAAGGCGGCCCAACTCGAGACTTACTGAAGGCCTCAAATCAAACTAATTTTTTTACAAACATCTCCAATCGAATATGCCGAAATTGTAATGAGCTATCCATCGGGGTTAGATGCTCTAAATGTGGTGGCAAGACCACTTTGAAATTCATTTGTCCAAGCTGTCGGGTTGAGCTTGATGAAACATTTTGTGAGAAATGCAAGAGAAACACAAAAGCCTATTCTTACAAAAAATTTCCTCTGAAGGAAAAACTCCTTGCTGCCCAAGAAAAAATTGGAATAAGGGCCCAAGAACCTTTCAAGGGAGTAAAGGAGCTAATTAACCAAGATAAAATTGCCGAACCTCTAGAAAAAGGCCTAATCAGGCAAAGTCGAAACCTTACTGTCTTCAAAGACGGCACCGTGCGATATGACGCTACCAACTCCCCATTAACTCACTTTAAGCCTTCTTGGATTGGAACCTCGATTGAAAAACTCCGAGAGCTAGGCTACAACTATGACATAGCCGGCAGACCACTAACTGACCCAGATCAGATTGTAGAGCTTCGAATGCAGGATGTGATAATCCCTTACGATTGTGGGAAATACCTTGTTGAAACGTGCAAATATCTTGACATTGAGCTGGTAAAATTTTATGGTAAATCTTCATTTTATAATTTAAAAAATACGGAAGAGTTTTTGGGTCATCTCATTATTGGTCTAGCTCCACATACCTCTGTAGGAATAGTAGGCAGAGTGATTGGTTTTACAAACACTCATGTCTGTTTTGGAACTCCAAACTGGCATTCTGCAAAGAGGAGAGATGCGGATGGGGATGCGGATTCTATTATTGTGTTAATGGATGCTTTATTGAATTTTTCAAGACAGTTTCTTTCAGATAAAATTGGCGGTCTTATGGATGCACCACTTTTAATTCAACCAGTTGTGTTACCCCATGAATCACAACCTCAGGCCCACAATCTTGAGGTAACAAAAACACTTCCTCTACAATTCTTTGAATCTACTCTACTAGAACAATCAGCCTCAAATATCACAACAGTCGAGATAATAAAATCAAGGTTAGAAACAAAAGAACAATTCCAAAACTATCATTTTACTCATAATACAACAACTCTTACAACCTCAAAATCCAGAAGTGCTTATTCCACATTGGGTTCAATGCTAGACAAGTTTGACCTACAAATTAGAAACGCCGAACTGATAAATGCCGTTGAAACTAGTGAGATTGTATCAAATGTAATCTCAACTCATTTAGTACCAGATATCATGGGGAATCTTCGAGCCTATGCAAGACAGAGTTTTCGATGTACTGCATGCGGGAGAAGTTACAGACGAATGCCATTAATTCAGAAATGCCTTTGTGGACATGTGTTGATTCAAACTATCACAAGGGCATCTGTTGAAAAATATCTGAAGCTTGCTAAAAGACTGGTTGAAAAATACAATGTTGGAAAATATCAAAAGAATAGAATTCTGGCCATAGCTGATGAAATTAATTTGGTGTTTGGAAAAAATCAAGGAGATCAATCTTTACTAACTGACTATGCTAGCTAGAACAGCATTATCACGCAGATTTTTGAATTTTTTGAAAAAAATGCCTTTTAGTGGTAGGAATGTCTTAACAAATACGTGATTTTATGAAATCAGACATTGTAAACTGGAATAGAGTTGAACACCTAACAACAATTCTTTGGAGGAACTTAAAGAAAAAAACTAAGAGTAAATTTGTTAGTGTTTCCACAATTACTCGAGGTGGTCTAGTTCCTGCAAGACTGATGGCAGATATTATGGGAATTGACAAAATTCTAGTTGATAAAAATCAGATTCCAAAGGACTCGTTATTTGTTGATGACATCTATGATTCAGGGAGTACTTTTAAAAAATTAATTACAAAGGCAGAAGATCCAAAATTCCTAGTATTTGGAACACTCTATGCGAGAAAGGGAAAACAATATCCCAAACAACTAGTCTATGCAACACAGACAAAAGGTTCTGAATATATCGTCTTTCCCTGGGAAAGGTTTGAGCATAAAAGGTTAGAAGAAATTCAAAAATAATTATGACTACCTTAGCTTTACGTACTCATATCCGCCAAGTTTGTTATCAAAGCAGTAATGTACTTTTTGAAACTCTTTTCTAAATGACTTTACTTTTGATAGAATTTTCTTGGGATCTTTTTTATCTATTACAACTTGTTTGATATAAGAAGCAATTTCTTTCATCTCAGATTCCTTCATTCCTAGTCTTGTTATTTCTGATACTCCCAACCTAATCCCACCGGGATGAAAATAATTTCGGCCAGCCTTTATGTCGCCTGGAATTAACTGTCGATTTACTATTATGTTTGATTTTTCCAATGTGGCCTCTACTTTACCACCATCTGAATAATCCAAGACATTAACTGCAACTTGGTGGGATTCTGTAAATCCTCGTTTTTCTCCTAACACCTTAAAGCCGACAGAATTTAATGCCTCTGCAAATGCTTTAGCATTTTTAATAACTTGTTTTGCATAACTTTTTCCAAACTCTAAAGCTTCTGCAAATGTTATTGCCTTTGCTGCCATATGATGAATATGATGACTGCTAGTAAGACCTGGAAAAGTCGCTTTTTTTATCGCTTCTGCATGTTCTTTTCGGCCTAGAACTAGACCACCCTGTGGACCAAATAATGTCTTATGAGTACTCATAGTCATCGTATCGGCCCCTTCTTTTAGAGGGTCTTGGAATTTTCCACCAGCAATTAATCCCGCAACATGTGCTGCATCATAATTGATATGCATTCCATTTTCTTTTAAAAATCCGGCCAATTCTTTTACTGGATGGGGAAACAAAAACAACGAACCTCCAAACATTGCAATTTTAGGTAATCTTCCAGAACTTGCAAGCTCCTTAACCTTTTGTTTTGTTTTATCAACATCGATAGTCATTTCCTCGGCATCAAAGGGATAAAACTCGATTTCTAAACCATGAACCAGACCTGCAGTTCCGGAATGCTCTTTTTTTCCATGGGATATATGACCTCCAGCTGGAATTGATGGTGCAAGCATGATATCGCCGGGATTGCTATATGCTGAATAAATGGCAAGATTAGCTACTACTCCTGAAATTGGTCTAACATCTGCAAACTCTGATTTGAATAATTTTTTTGCTAATTTCATGCACTCAAACTCAACTTCATCGATATACACACAGCCAGCATAGACTCGCTCACCTGGCCATCCTTCTGCGTATCTATTTCCAAAGTCTGAGATGATCGCTTCACGTACTGCTGGACTCGGAATATTCTCACTTGCGATCAAAGGAATTGAATTTTCAAACCATTTGTGGTGATCCTTTAGCATTGAGAAAACTTTACTGTAGGCTTTTTTGTTTGGCGACGACTTTGCCATGCCTGTGCCAACTGATTTTCCCAATTTAAAAACACCGATTAAATTAGAAATTAAATTCCGGAACTCAATTAAAAAACGTATAAAAAGGGAATCTGAGATTTTTCCACCATGAGTATCCAATCTGCAAGAAACATGCCTGTAGTCTTGCTAAAAGAAGGCGCAACTGAGACCAAAGGCAGAGATGCCCAAAAAAACAATATTGCTGCAGCTAAAATAATCGCAGAAATTGTACATACCAGTCTAGGCCCAAAAGGCATGGATAAGATGTTAGTTGACTCTTTAGGTGATGTTACTATTACTAACGATGGTGCTACAATTCTAAAAGAAATTGATGTCCAGCATCCAGCAGCAAAAATGCTAGTTGAGATTTCAAAGAGCACCGATAACGAAGTAGGAGACGGAACTACATCTGTTGTAGTACTTGCGGGCGCTTTACTTGAAAATGCTGAATCGCTAATTACACAGGATGTTCATCCTACAATCATTGTTGATGGATATAGAAAAGCAGGAAAAAAGGCAAGACAGTACCTGCAGGAAATTGCAGAAAAAATTACAAGTAACGATAAATCCATTTTAACAAAAATTGCCAAAACAGCAATGCAAACAAAACTCGTTAGAAAAGAATCTGATCTTTTATCTGAATTAATTGTAAAATCAGTAATCTCAGTTGCTGAAAAAGATGGTGAGAACTATACCATTGACATTGATGATGTTAAGGTGGAAAAAAAGGCAGGAAGTTCTATTCGAGATTCTGCCCTAATTCAAGGAATCGTGCTTGACAAGGAAATTGTTCACGGTGGAATGCCCAAAAAAATCAACGAGGCAAAGATTGCACTAATCAATGCAGCACTAGAAATAACCAAGACTGAAACAGATGCCAAAATTAACATATCAAATCCTCAACAGATGAAATCTTTTCTGGATGAAGAAAATAAAATGCTAAAAAACATGGTGGATAAGGTAATTGGCTCTGGTGCAAATGTAGTACTCTGTCAAAAAGGAATTGATGATATGGCACAGCATTATTTAGCAAAAGCAGGAGTTTTGGCAGTACGTAGAATAAAAGAAAGTGATCTTACAAAACTTGCAAAGGCAACAGGTGCAAGAATCGTGACTAATTTAGATGATTTATTTGAAAAGGACCTAGGAATTGCCGCCCTAGTTGAGGAGCGAAAAATTGAAGAAGACAAATGGGTATTTGTCGAAGGATGCAAACATCCCAAAGCAGTAACTCTACTCTTACGTGGTGGCTCACAGCGAGTAGTTGATGAGGTAGAAAGATCTGTTCATGACTCTATAATGGTCGTAAAAGATGTAATGGAGAATCCC
>JBFJMG010000036.1:0-9129 GCA_041634015.1 Nitrosopumilaceae archaeon | reverse complement strand
TTATTATCCGAATTTGAATTAGGAGATATTAGAAATAAGAAAAATGAAGAGCTCTCTATTGGACAGAGAAGGAGAGTGCAAGTTGCACGAGAATTTATGCACGATATGGACCTATTATTTCTAGATGAACCTACAATTGGTTTAGATCCACAGGCTAGAAGAAACTTATTAGATTATTTAAAAAATAAGGTGAGATCTGGCCTAACTATTTTTTTTACGACTCACGTACTAACTGAGGCTGAATACATTTGTGATGAAATCGCGATAATTAACAAAGGTAAAATAGTTACAGTTGATTCTCCCGAATCGCTAAAACAACATTTTGGAAGTGAAAAAACTGTTAAAATCCATCTACTCGAAACCAAACCAGAAGTAAATGACCTTCTAAAAGAAATAAAAGATTTCAAGATTGATCTTAATTCAGGTACTACAATTACAATTCAATCACGTAACTCAGAAATTATACTTATGAAAGTTCTTCAGATTTTGAACGATAATAATATTGAAATTGAAGATTTATCTGCTTTACCTACAAATCTGGAGGACATTTTCATAAAGGTTATCGAGGATTCAGATGCATCCAATAATTAGACTGGTAAATAGGAATCTAACCATTTCTGTAAATCCTGGATTTTTATTATGGCAAGTGATGTTTCCATTAATCTATATTTTCATTGCAGGTTTTGCATACACCTCATTAATCGACAAAGTTTCCTTTGAAAGTAAAGATCTAGCATACCCCGCTTTTTTGGCAACCGGAATGATTGGATTTAATATAATGAATAGTACATTGGTTTCTGGAATAATAATTTGGAATGATCGAAGACACGGAATGTTTGAACAAATTATGTCAGGACCTTTTACTAGAGCAAATTATATTCTAAGTAATGTCTTCACCATAGGTATCATTGGTCTAGTTAGCGCTATGATAATAACCTTAGTAGGAATTCCAGTCTTTTTTGAATCAACGGAATTTAATATTATCACTATACCAATTCTAATTTTTGCATCAATCACTGGTTCTGTTTTATTCGGATCAATTGCATCAATTATTTCCACAAGAATCAAGTCAAGTGAGGGATTCAACGTTATTATAAATACTGTATTCTTGTTTTTTGCATTTGTAAGCACAGCATTTTACCCAGCCAAGGGCGCTCCAGAACCTTTGGCAACTTTATTTTATCTTAATCCTTTAACTTATCTAGTTGATATCATCCGAGCAGGAATTTTTAATACATTTTCCAATTTTATTCTAGTTGAAATGGGTGTATTAGTTATTCTTGGAGTAAGCTTTTTTGTTGTTGCCACAAAACTGCTTACCAGACTTGATTTTTAGTCACTATATGCCTAGAAAATAAAATAGCCCGGCCCAGATTCGAACTGGGGTCAAGGGCTCCAAAGGCCCCTATGCTTGACCTCTACACTCGGCGGATTTCCTCTACCGGGCTGCCGGACCATCTTTGGAGTTTTATCTCCCTTAATTTCATTTTCTATTTCTCAAAATTTAGTTTTTTTTGGAACCCTTTTAGTTATTTTTGAAATTTAAAAGCTGACACAATTTTCCTAAAGGATCTTCCATGGTATTTCGGATCTTTTTGACTCTTTTTTTTGCAACCCGGTTCGACTCGAATAACATTTTTTCTGCAATTTTTGAAATTCTAGTAGGATTTCTCTCCTTAATAATTAGCTTTTTTCTAACTAAATAATCCTCGATCAAGTTTGGAACTGCGTTATAGGAAATTGTAGGTACTCCAAGAAATGCTGATTCAGCAGTCATGGTGCCACCAGAACCAATAAAAACATCAGAATTTTCTAGTAATAATTTACCGTCATATTTCATTCCCAATATTTTTATTTTCTTACCAAATAATTTTGTTAGAACTTGTTCTTGTGATCTATATCTAACGGAAACCAAAATTAAATGGTTTTCAAGTTTGGTTACCATTTTTTTTAGAATTGCAATAGTATTATTATTTTTCTGAGAATAGGCCGCTTGATCTTCTTCCATTCTAAATAAAATAACCTTTTTGTTATTTTTACTAAAAGGTAATTTTTGTTTTTTTACAAATCTCGTTGAGATTAGTGCTCCGTCGATTGCCCTATATTGTACTATATTGTTTTTATCTATTCCAAATGGTAAAAATTTTTCCTTCGGAATTATCCAAGGAATCATTAATTTTTGAATTAAGGGAATTGTTAACCTCATTACTGCAGTAGCATGAGGCGAATCAGAGAAAGCAATATGTCTTATTCCTAAACCATATGATATTCGGGCAGCTTCTGGGGAACAAAAACTAACTGTGGCATTTGGCGAAAATTCACGAATAGTTTTTGCGAGATCTTGCATTCGCTTCAAACTCGCCTCTAACTTGTCATATTTTTTGGCCCCCCCATGTCTTCCTATTATTTTTAGTCTAAAATTCCTAATCTTAGCTAAATGGGCTACTTCATTATATTGCCTTGAAGTACACAAAATCTGATTGTTTTTTTGTAGTTTTTTGATTATTGGTTCAAAAAATAGCAATTGCTTGGGCGTAAGAATATCGAACCAAATTTTCAAGTATTTTTCTTATATTGTCTAAGTTCAATAAGTTTTTCTTAGGTTTGTTTCCCAGTTGAATAGGAAAATGGGTCAACCCAAAGTAGTAGTATATGGTCTTAGTACTGAAGGATATGATTTAGCTTGTCAAATGGCAATCAAGGGGGCTGATGTATTTATCATCGATGAATCAACACCTTCAGCAATATCCCTAAAATCTGAAATTGCAAAAACCTATCCCAACGTTTCTTCTCTAAAAGAGGACGAACCATTATTATCTATGGAGCCAATAGATGTGGCAATTTCAAAGGCGGAGTACCTATTTTTTGCTCCACGCATTAGAAAAACAGGTCAGGACACAAAAACAGAGATTCACTCAAAATTCAAGGATGCTGCTTCACCTTTAAAAAAAAATAGCTCAGTTATTTACACGCTTCCCACTGGCTTTGGAGGAAATAACGAAAATATTTCTCTTTTAGAACATGTGACAGGATATGAAGCAGGTAAATCAATTTACTATTATTATTATCCTTTAGGGGACCAAAGTTTGCGTCCAAATGTTATCGGATCCTTTAACAGCCATGAAGACAAAAAACTCTCAGAATTTTTAAACGGAAAAAAATCTAAACAATATGTTTCATTATCCTCCTCGGAGCACTTTCATGCAATTGACACCTTAACGCAATTTTCTAGTTTATGTAGCATTTTAGAAGTTTGTAAATTCGCTCAGGATGATACAACCAAAAAAGACCTATCCTCAAACCAAGTTGAGGGTTTATTTTTGGACGATATGATAAATGGATTATATGATCTCCGATCTTTAGGATCTTCGTTCGAAGGTGCAAATACTTTGATGTATTTGGTGAATGGCAGTCTTAAAGGAATAGATGGTTACGTAAAAAGATTAATCGATGAAATTCGTAAAACATTAAAGAAAAATGACCTCAAGGCAAGTCGAACAAAAATTGCAATTTCTTGGACATTAGATCAACATGAAATGAGAGGTGATAAAATTGAAATGTTACAAAATCTTACATCAAGATTAAGAGATTACATCGGGGATGTTGAAGCTTTTGAAACTCCAAACTTTGATCTTTTTCATAGTGATAAAACTACAATTGTTGTTGCTTGTTCAGAAGTAGATTATGATAGCATTAAAAAAAAGAGAATCGATAACGACATTATTATCATCAAAGCAAACCCACTATGTGAAATAATTCAAGAAAACTAAAAATTGGTAAAATCTCAAGGAAAATAAATTGTCACAAAAAAACTCAAATACAAATAAACAAGATTTTATTAAACATGATGATTCTTCATTAAACAAAAATCAGGAGGAATCAAATGAAGGAAATGAAACAGATACAAAGTATTTAATTACTGAATTACAAGAAAAACTGAATCAAGAAAAACAGAGAGCAAACGAATATGAGAACAAACTTAAATTATCACTTGCAGATTTTCAAAATTTAGAGAAAAATTTCACAAGTAATTTAGAAAAACATGTCAATTCAAAAATAGATGGATTTATTTTGGATTTTTTAAAAATTTTTGATGATTTTGTTCTAGCCAAAGATGCATATAGAGAAAATAATATTGATACATCAGGTTTGGATTCAATTTTAAAAAATATGAGCTCTTTACTATCAAAATATGGTGTCATACCTATCGAGGCGTTAGGAGAGATTTTTAATCCCAATTTCCATGATGCGGTGGCGACCATCGAAGACAATGACTTGGATGATGGAACAATTACCAAAGTAATCAGGAAAGGATATATTTCGCATCAGAGGGTAATTAGGCCAGCATTGGTAGAGATATCAAAAAAATCAAAATCTGGTTAAGTAGGTGAAAAATTGGCAAAAATTATTGGCATAGATTTGGGAACAAGCAACTCTGCTGCGGCGGTAATGATGGGAGGAAAACCAAGCATCATACCTGCCGCCGAAGGAGCTACTGTTGGGGGAAAGGCATTTCCCTCGGTTGTGGCCTTTACAAAAGACGGCGATTTACTTGTTGGAGAACCTGCTAGAAGACAGGCGGTAACCAATCCTGAAAATACAATTGTTGCAGCCAAAAGGAAAATGGGTAGCACCCACATTTTTAAAATCCAAAACAAAGAATACAAACCCCAACAAATTTCAGCATTTATCTTACAGAAAATCAAAAAGGATGCTGAAGCGTTTATCGGCGAAAAGGTAGATAAAGCAGTCATTACTGTTCCTGCGTATTTTGATGATAATCAAAGACAGGCAACTAAGGATGCTGGGACTATTGCTGGACTTGAAGTTGTTAGAATAATAAATGAACCAACCGCTGCCTCTCTAGCCTTTGGTTTAGATAAAGCAAAACAGGACATGAAAATTCTTGTCTATGACTTTGGTGGAGGTACACTTGATGTTACAATCATGGAAATGGGTGGAGGTGTTTTCGAGGTGATGAGTACCTCTGGAGATACTCAACTGGGAGGTACAGATATGGACAAAAAAATTATTGATTTTGTTTTGGATGAATTCAGGAAAAAAGAGGGGATAGATCTTTCCAAAGATTCCACGGCAATGACCAGAATTCGGGAAGCTGCCGAGAAGGCAAAGATTGAACTATCCACTGTTATGGAAACTGACATAAATCTCCCCTTTATCGCACACGATCCTACTTCAGGTGCTAAAAATCTTGAATTACGTTTCACCAGAGCAAAATTAGAAGAATTGATTCGTCCAATAGTAGAAAGTACTAAACCATCAATCGAGAAAGCTTTGGAGGATTCCAAATTATCTAAATCTGATATTAACAAAATTGTTCTCATTGGAGGTCCAACGCGGATTCCACTGGTCAGAAAATTTGTTAGCGAGGTAATAGCTAAAGAAGCAGAATCCGGTGTGGATCCAATGGAAGCCGTGGCATTGGGTGCAGCAATTCAAGCAGGAATAATTGCCGGTGATGTAACTAGTGATATAGTTTTACTTGACGTTACTCCACTAACTTTAGGGATAGAAACTTTAGGAGGAGTTAGAGAACCTCTAATTGAGAGAAACACAACCATACCTACATCAAAAGGAAAGGTCTTTACCACTGCTGCGGATAATCAGACAGCTGTTACTATTCATGTTGTACAAGGTGAAAGACCAATGGCAGCTGACAACGTTTCTTTGGGCAGTTTTAATTTGACAGATATTCCACCGGCCCCAAGGGGAATTCCGCAAATTGAAGTAAAATTTGATATTGATGCAAACGGAATAATTAACGTAACTGCAAAAGATTTAGGAACTCAGAAAGATGCAAGCATAACAATCGAGTCTCGATCAAAACTATCAGAAGACGACATTGAGAAGTTGAAACAGGATGCAGAAAAATATTCCGAGGAAGACAAAAAGAAGAAAGAAGTAATTGAGCTTAAAAACGAGGCTGAAAGTTATATTTACACCACTGAAAAATTAATTAATCAAGATCTTAAAGATAAAATTTCTCAAGAAAATGGCATCAAAATCACAAATGCAATCAAAGAAGTTAAAGACGCCCTTAACAAAGATCCTGAACAATTAAAACCTAAATTAGATTCGTTGAAATCAATTGTCAACGAAGTAACCACTGAGCTATACAAGAATGTTACACCAACGCCAGAGACAAATCAAGGTACTGGTGATCAAAACCAGCAATCAAGTCAACAAAAAACATCTGAGGATTCTTCTAATGGTAAACAGGACTCAACTTCGTCCCAAGAAAAATCAGGATAAAAAACTGCAAATAATACAGGAAAGATTGTTAATATCCGAAAATGATTACATGGGTTATAAATGACTGCAAAACGAGACTATTACGAAGTTCTGGGTGTCAATAAGAACGCACCACTTGATGAAATCAAAGCTCAATATAGAAAACTTGCTTTAAAATTCCATCCTGATAGGAACAAATCAAAAGAAGCGGCAGAACACTTTAAAGAAATTTCCGAGGCATATGCAATTTTATCAGATGTTGAAAAAAGAAAAATTTACGATCAATATGGGCATTCTGGGGTTGATGGAAGATATAGTAAAGAAGATATTTTTCAGGGAGCCAGCGGCAATTTCAATGACGTTTTTTCTGATCTTTTTGGTAGATCAGGCGGTGGTTTTGAGTCTATTTTTCAAAACATCTTTGGCGGGGGGCAATTTGGTGGATTTAGGCAACAAAAAGGATCTGATTTACTTTATGAAACATCTATCTCCCTAGAGGAGGTACTCAAGGGGAAAAAAATTGAAATTGATTTAAAAAAAGATGTAGAGTGTCCTTTCTGTAATAGTTCAGGATGCACTCCAGGGACCTCAAAAAAAACTTGTACAACGTGTGAAGGTAGAGGCCAAGTACAAAGGGGACGTAAAATGGGATTTGCTTCCTTTGTTACCGTTGAACCATGCAACACTTGTCGAGGGCGAGGAAAAATTATTGAAAATCCTTGCAAGGAATGTAAAGGCAAAGGAACTAAAAAAGGACTAAAACACCTTAGTTTTGATCTTCCTCCGGGAATAGATAATGGAGATTATACATTACCCGGTGAAGGTGAAATTATTCCAGGGGGAATTAATGGGGATTTGATCGTTCGTGTACGAATAAAACCACATGAAAAATTCAAAAGAGATGGTGGAGATATTTTCTATGACCAAAACATATCTATTGTAGATGCTGCCTTGGGAAAAGAAATTGTTGTTCCTACATTGGCTGGATCAGAAAAAATTAAAATTGAACAAGGAAGCCAACCTAACACCATCATTAAGTTAAAGGGAAAAGGTGTTCCACATCATAATTCCAGATTCGGAGATCAATATGTTCGACTTGTAGTCCAAATTCCAAAAAAACTGAACAAGGAACAAAAAAATCTTTTAAAAGAATTTGAAAAAACCTTGGAATAATTTCACGTAAATCGAAATCAGAATTTTTTACGGCGTAAATCAATCTGGTGACCCTCTTTAACATGAAGGGCATGACTCGTTTTAATCAATTCGCCAATTTTATCATCTGTATAATACTTCATATTATATTTTCCTAAAACTTTTTTGCAATTTATACAGTAAATTTCTCTATATTCCATAACCACCCAAAATTATTATTCTAAATTTATGTTATCCTTTAAACCCTCTTTTCAATAAAGAAACTTATTCTTGATTCCAAGAATATTTGTTGCGGGAATCGCCCAGCCTGGTCAAAGGCGTAAGGTTCAGATCCTTATCTTCTAGGAGTTCGTGGGTTCAAATCCCACTTCCCGCACCATAAATGGGTCTGGGTCCTTTTAATGAACAACTTTAAACGCTAGTAATTGCTAATAACAATAATGGGTAAAGTTGTAAGAATAGGTGGTAGAGGTACCTCAAGACGTGTTTCAGAAAAAGAGGAGGACAATTGGACTGGGGACGCCTATAAAGAAGTAATGAAAAAACGCAGAGAAAGTTCTAAGGATGCCTTTATTACAGTTGGTCGAGGTACAGGAAAAATAAAATTTAGCGATATTGCCGAGACCAAGGGTAGACCATCTGGAAAAGGACGATACGTTAGTACTGGTCGAGGAACCGGACGTAGAAAGATAGAATAAGATTACTTACAGTGATCTTTAATCATTTTTTATAATTTTGGCTAAACTTGTTCTAATTTTTCTTTAATTTTTAAGGTCAACCAATTACTAATCTGTTCGCCTGAGGCCCTTCCACGTAATTTTTTCATTGCGATTCCCATTAAAGGTCCAATGGATCTTTTACCCTGTTTTTTAACCATTTCTTCATTTTCAAGCAGGATCTGATTTAGAATTGTTTTCAATTCTTTCTCATCTACACTATGCAGACCAGAATTTTTAATGGCTTCATCAATCGAATTTGATTTTCCAGCCATGATATTTTCATAAATAATTTCCATTGATTCTTTAGTTATTTTTCCCTGCGAAAGCAATTCAAATGATTTGATAATTTCCTTCCATGTAAGAAGATCTGGGCGTAGCCCCTTTCGTTCTAAATTAGTTATGGTAGAACAAAGAAGTGAGGCCACAAAGTTAGGTGAGGTACCTTCAATTATACAAATTTTTTCAAATAATTCAAAGTACTCAGAATCAAAGATTTGTTCTGCAAGTTGGGAATTAATATTGTATTTTTGTTGTATATCTAATAGCGATTCATGCCAAGGTTTTGGAATATTTTTTCTGGCTAACTCTAATTCCTCATCTTTTACAATTATTGGTGGGATATCGGTCTCTGGATACATTCTTGAGGGACCAGGACGAGGTCGAAGAAACGTTGTCTGGCCATCAGGAGTCGCAAGTCTGGTTTCTGCCGGCGTTCCTTTTTTAGCATCCTCAATTCTATTTATGATGGAATCGATTGCAAAGTCGATCTTTGATACCGGCCCAGCCATTATAATATAACCATCATTGAATGAAATCTTTAGAAGGCTTCGTAATGGTTCTAAATCATTTTCTGTAATTCCATAACTGGGAAGTTCATCAGAATGGAAAATTCCTCCTAAACCAAAAAATCGTACCATTTGGCCCAGCTCCCTTCCCAATCTTATTCCCTCGTAAGGAGAAAATCCGAACATGCCTCCAAAGTTTTTAATTTTTATTGCTTTAATTA
>JBFJMG010000035.1:0-9195 GCA_041634015.1 Nitrosopumilaceae archaeon | reverse complement strand
CCTTTCCTCCCAGGTACTTCTTCTCTTGCAGCACTGATCTCCCTTAATGCCTCTGCATAATTTGTCATGTCTGTTAGTATTACCAAAACATGCATTCCCAGATCAAATGCTAGATATTCAGCTACAGTGAGAGCAACACGTGGGGTAATAATTCTCTCAATTGCAGGATCGTCTGCAAGATTCAAGAAAAGAACACTTCGCTTGAGAGCGCCAGATTCTTCGAGACTTTTTCTAAAGTACTCTGCCTCATTGAATTGCACACCAATTGCAGCAAAGACCACTGCAAAATCACCTTCTGTACCTAAAACTGTTGCCTGTCGGGCTATTTGGGCAGCTAAAATGTTATGAGAAATTCCTGAGCCAGAAAAGATTGGGAGTTTTTGTCCCCTAACAAGTGTTATCATACCATCTATCACAGAAATTCCTGTCTGGATGAAATCTTTTGGATATTGTCTTTGTTCAGGATTCATTGGTTCACCATTAATATCAATAAATTTATCAGCTATCGGATCTGGTAAACCATCCTTTGGCCTCCCAAGGCCATCAAAAACGCGTCCCAAAACTTCTTTTGAAACGGGCATTTCCATAACTTTGCCAACGAATTTAGCGTTTGTTCCTGCAACAGAAAGACCTGTGGTTCCCTCAAAAACCTGAACGATTGCCTTACCGTTTCCTACCTCGAGTACTTTGCCTAGTCTACGCTGACCATCCTTTGTTTGAATTTCAACTAATTCATCAAAGGCAGCATTTTCTACCCCATCAACAATTACAAGTGGTCCTTTAATTTCTGCGATTTTACTATATTGTACTCCGCCTTTATTGCTCAATTTGTAATCTTAACTCCTGTAATTTCCTTGTATTCTTCTTCAATTTTTTGAGTTAACGCATCAAGTTTTGGCATTTCGTCATCTTTGATATCCATTCTAGCCTTCAATAATGGTGAGATCACAGACATTGATCTAATATCTGCAATTGATGCTCCCTCCTTTAGTGCTTGTTGACCCCTGTTGTAAAAGTCAACTAGTAGTTTTAATAATTTGAATTGTTTTTCAGGACTACAAAATGTATCGACATCATCAAATGAATTTTGTTGTAGTAATCCAATCTTAATCATTCTAGCAACTTCGAGAATAATTTTCTCTTCATCGGGTAAAGCTTCTGGACCTAATAGCCTTACAATTTCCTTTAGAGTATCTTCTCTTTGTAAAATTCCATAGGCTTCTGCTCTAATTTTAAGCCAGTCTTCGCTAATGTTTTCTCCCCACCATTTTGCAATGTCAGCCAGATATCCTGAATAGCTGTTCATCCAATTAATTGATGGATAGTGACGAGAGTATGCAAGTTTTGCATCAAGCGCCCAAAATGTTTTGATAAATCTCATCGTATGAGTTGTGACTGGTTCTGTAAAGTCTCCTCCTGATGGAGAAACAGCGCCCACAAGAGTTACGGATCCGTCTCTGTCAGGACTACCAAGGGCCCTTACCCTGCCTGCTCTTTCATAAAATTCAGCTAATCTAGATGCAAGATATGATGGGTATCCTTCTTCTGCAGGCATTTCTTCTAAACGTCCACTCATCTCTCTGAGTGCTTCGGCCCATCTACTTGTGGAATCTGCGACAAGCACTACGTCTTTGCCCATATCTCTATAATATTCAGCAATGGTAACACCAGTGTAGATGCTTGCTTCTCTTGCTGCAACAGGCATATTACTTGTATTGGCAACAAGAACTGTTCGATCCATTAATGGTTTTCCGGTTCTAGGGTCTTTGAGTTCGGGGAATTCTACTAGCACCTCAGTCATCTCGTTTCCCCGTTCTCCACAACCAATGTAAACTACAACCTGTGCATCAGCCCATTTGGCTATCTGATGTAAAGTGACTGTTTTACCTGTTCCAAAGGCTCCTGGAATAGAGCCGGTACCACCTTTTGCTATTGGAAAGAAGGTATCGATTACTCTCTGTCCTGTTAGGAGTGGAATCGTTGGATCATATCGTGCTTTGTAAGGACGTGGTTTTCGAACTGGCCATTTGTGATACATTTTAAGCTGGATTGTATTTCCATCTTTTTCGGTAGTTGCAAGATCTGTTTCAAGATCATAATCACCTTCATCAATTATCTTGGTAATTTTTCCACCTGGATGATCAGGGGGAACCATAATGCTGTGATCAATAAGTTCGGTTTCTTTTACAGTACCTATTACATTTCCTGGTAGGACTTCATCTCCTACACTTACACTTGGAACAAAGTGATATTTTTTTGTCATATCCACGGGAGTTGTAGTGATTCCTCTTCCAATGAAAGAGCCAGATTTTTTTGAGAGTTCTCGTAACGGTCTTTGAATTCCGTCATAAAGCTGTCCAATTATTCCTGGTCCAAGCAAAACAGAAAGTGGATTTCCGGTTCCAACTACAGGCTCCCCTGGTTTTAATCCACTTGTAGATTCATAAACTTGAATAAATGCAACGTCCCCAGTTAACCTGATAACTTCCCCAATCAGTTTATCATTTCCAACAGATACGGTCTCATACATTTTTGCTTCAGACATTCCATCTGCTTTAACTGCGGGACCACTAACCCAAACAATTTTACCTTCAACTGTCATGTTAATTTTCTAGTCCGAATTTTGATGCGATTGCTTTCCTTAATAAAGGCTTCATGCGTTCAATTCTAGCATCGATCGAATTATCAAAAGTCATAGTTTCATCCTTTGATTTTACGATCACACCACCCAAACAATCAATTGTTTCCGAAGAGAGTTCTGCTCCTGGGAATTTAGATAGGTTGGATTGAACTACGTTTTTGTCTTTAGAATTAGTATAAACTGTAACATCTGAGGTTCCCAAAGTTTTAATGGATTCATCTAAGAGAACTGAGATTAAATTGGAATAACTACTGTCATCTGAGTGATTTTTAATTTGTTCAATTGCTTTTTCAAAGACTTTTTTCACAGAGTCTTCAACTAGTATTAGCTGTTTGTTGCGAGATTGTAAATCTGAACTTCCCACTATTTGTTTTTCCAGTTTTTCGGCTTCTTTATTTCCATCACTTATGATTTTATCATATTCCTGCTCTAATTTTGGGAGTGAATCTGATAGTAATTTTTGTGATTCTTCAAGTGATGTTTTGAGATTCGCTAAAATTTGTGATTCGGTCTGATTCAGAATTTTGTCAACGGTTTGCTCTAATCTAGAATTAGATGTCATCGATGGATCATTTTTCATATTGGATTTTAATGTTTGCGAGAAAGTGAAAATAACTGAACCCAAAGATTTACTCTCGTATCGATTCTAAAAAAATCAAAGAATATCTTTAGAAAGATATTAAACCACGACTAGGGCTGTTGGTAGGTATTGGCTGTTGCAGAACTATTAATGGGATCTGTGATTTTACCAAGAATTGATACTCCTCAGGCCATTTCCAGACTAACGGAATTTGAGTGGTTCCATAAAGTCGAAATGGAAAATGAAACGGTTACACCCGAAATTGATAACCTGCTTTTAAGAGCACAAAAAATTTACCAGTCAGTTGATGAGGTGGTTAAAGGCCTCAATATCCCACAAAGAGTTGGAATTCTGGAGATAATGTTCAAAGGCACCGTAATTAAAAAGAAAAAGTACGAACTTGACGAAATAGAAGATATGGTTGGAGATTTAGAAAAAAGATCTTCGGCTGTCTTTGGAAAGGCATCAAAAAGTATTCAGGAGTTTTCAGAGACCAAACGTTCCATCGAAGAGTATTCTGCAATAAAAGAAACACTAGGGGTTGTAAACAAACTCAAAATCGACCTTGCAAATTTTGGATTGACTAGATATTTTTACAATAATCTTTTTGTGGTAAACACTTCGGACTTTGGAGAAATTGAAAGGTCATTAGATGATGTTACCATTTACAAATACGATTTAGAATCTAAAAGCAAAATTGCACTTGTTATAATTTCTGCTGTTGAGGACTCGGACAGGATTCTCAAGATTATGCGTGCTTTTAATGCGAATCCCTTTACCATTCCTCAAGGATTGCCGCAGGTCCCTAGTGAGGCATATTCTTTGGTCGATTCTAAAATAAAGGAATTAGAAACAAAGAAAAAAAGTCTAGCAAAAGAACTTAAAGAAATTACAAAAAAATCACGAGCAGAAATTATCGCATTTCATGAAAATTCTTCTGTTGCAAAAGATGTTTTAGAGACCCTTAGAAAACCTGGTGGTACCAAACGATTTGCAGTAATCCAAGGATATATTCCGAAAAAAATGGAAAAACAATTCAAGAAAATTACAAGCAAGTGGACATCAATAACTGAAGAAGTTACTGATCCAGAAAGACTTGCAAATATTCCAGTTCATTTACAAAATCCAAAATGGGTTAGAACCTATGAAGTGATTACAGACAGTCAAGGAATTCCAAAGAGAGGAGAATTCGATCCTACTTGGTTCATTTCCTTAATGTGGCCAATTTTTTATGGAATAATGTTCGCAGATATTGGTCATGGTTTGTCCTTGATGGGATTAGGTCTTTTATTCAAAGTGAAAGGTCAGGGTAATCTTTCTAGATGGGGAATGTTACTTGCGATGTCTGGTGCTGCAGGGGCAATAGCTGGAGTTTTCCAGGGAGAAATATTTGGTTTTCATATAGATCATCTAGAACCATTTGAATCGATGCTACATGCAGGTGGAGCACTTCATATCATTGAACCATTTGTGGGAGCAATTAGCGTCTCAAAGTTAACCTTTGAGCAAGTAATAATGATTCTAAAAGTTTCAATCTTCTTGGGAGTCATTCACTTGGGATGGGCTTTTCTATTGCGTATACATAACTTTTGGAGAACAGGAGAAAAAGAGACAATGATCTTTGAGGCAATTCCAAACATGGTCATGTGGTTAGGTGTGTTTGCAATAATGATGGCCGCAATAGGTTCTGGTTATGACGTAATGAATATGTATTCCAAGATTCACGCAGAACCTGTTCCATGGATTACAGTACTCGTTGGAGATTGGGCAGTAGTTTGGCTGGTGGTAAGAATTTCTATAATTGTTATTTTAGCTTGCATAGTCTTGATGATCATTGGTGGAATAAAGCACAACAAGAAACATCCAGATTCTGGAGGAGACGCCGTAAGTGTAATAATGGAAGTTTTGCTTGGAAAAACCATAGAGTGCTTGGCCCATACAATTAGTTATGCGCGAATCGGAATTATGCTACTTGTGCACACGGCTCTGCTAATAACAGTAAATAGTGCATTTGCATCAATGGGTGGGTTTTCTTCACCTGGTGCCGTGGTATTGATTGTGGGCGGGCAACTTGGAATTATGATGATTGAAGGTTTGATTGTCTACATCCAGTCACTAAGGCTTCATTTATACGAATTTTTTACCAAATGGTATGAAGGTGGATCAGAACCATTCAAGCAACTTGTTCCGGAGATGGTCTATAATTCCTTCTCTTGGAAAAATAAAAAATAATTTTATTAACGGTTAATACCTAGAATTTCTTAAGATTGAGCATGTCCAAAGAAGCGATAATAACTCTCATACCGCTGATCATCATGGTAGGCTTTGCAATATTTTCGGGATCAGTTATTCCTTCACACTAAAGTGGTTGTAAATTTAACAAGATTCTATTGGAAGTTCCGTTTTGTTCCCCCATTCCCCCCATGAACCAAGATAGACTTTGACTTTTTCAAATCCAAGTTTTTTTAATGCCAAAAAGGTATTGGCAGCTCGATAGGCCCCGTGACAATAAGTTATTACTTCTCTTTCTTTTGGAAAAGAATACAAATTTTGTAGTTCTTTATTTTTCTTAAAAGTTCCATCGTCTGAAATATTGAGGTTATAATCAATATTTTTTGCATGTGGGATATGACCGGATTGCGCTGCCCTAACAATTGTTCCATCGAATTCTTCTTTGGATCTTGAATCAATTATTATTAATTTTTCAATATTGTTTTGGATATATTCAAAACCAGTAATTAGACTGGGATTAATTTTCCCATCAAAGTTTACCGGTATAGGTTTGTTTGATCTAGTTTCTACAGGTAAATTTTCGGAATTCCATTTATTAATTCCACCATCTAACATCATAACACTTGGATGGGAGAAATATAGTAAAAGCCAAACTCCTCGTGCAGCTAACATTCCAGATTGATTATCATAAAAAACAATTTTTTTTTGATTGTTAATTCCACAAAAAGAAAAAATCTGTCTTGATTGTTTATGAAATGCATCCATCCCATCTTTGGTTGTATCAATCCAATGAAATGCAAACAGATCAAGATTTATTGCTCCAGGTATGTGTCCTTGCGAATATTCTGCAAATGACCTGGCGTCTATTATTATCAGATCCTTAGCATTTAGAATCGAATTAAGATCATTTGTTTGGATTAACATAGGTTTTTGATTAACCGGGGTATCTAAAATCATTTGTAACCTAAAATAGATACCATAAACATTAAAATCGTCTATAGGTTGCTTGTCATTATTGGTTTCAGGTTCACAAAAGGTTTTTGCGTCCGTTAAATCCTACGGCAAGCGAGGAAAACTCCTAGTCAAAAAAGATTTTCAAACTCTTGCAGAATCCAGGGATTTAGACGAATTAGTTACTAGAATGAAAAATACAAAGTATGTTGATGTGATCTCTAAGATCTCAAAGCCGTATACGGCTCATAAAATCGAATCAGAGCTAAGAAGTCACCTTGCTGATATTCATTATTCCATTTCCAAAACAGGAGGAGGCTCTAAAATTTTGGAGGCCTTTTACATTAAATTCATGATTTGGAATTTGAAGTTAATCCTGAAAGGAAAAATTCTGGGAAGAACACAAGAGGAAATAGAGTCCTATCTTAATTTGCACGCTGAAGAATTAATCAAACAGCGAGACATTATTCTTAAAGCATTAACTGCAAAGGACTTGGAAGAAACTGCTGCAAGTCTTAACAATACAATATTTGGAGAGGACGTTGCAAAGGCAATAACGCTCTATAACGAAAAAAAGAATATTCAGATATTTGATACGTATTTTGATAAAATTTTTGTTCAACATCTAAGTGCGGCGTTGCGAATCTCTGGGGAGAGGGACTTGACAAGGCCGGTTGGATTAACAATCGATTTTTACAATATTCTTAGCGTATTAAGAGGAAAATTTTGGGGTTTGGATGAACAACAAATTCAAGATCTAATTGTCCCACATGCAGGAAGTGCTCCAAAGGAATTGCTACTTAAAATGATTGGAGCTGGAACAATAAAAGATGCATTAAATGAGTTGTCTGTAACTTATTACAAGGATCTAATCCCTCAAACAGAAAACGACATTGATGCAATTTCTGAATTTGAACGAGCATTTGAAATGATGATTTATAGAAGAGCAAAGAGTTCATTTACAAAAATGTTTAGCATGGCTACCAGTGTTGGTATTACAGCTCTTACAGCCTATGAGGTGAGAAACCTCTCCTCTATTGCCTTTGCAGTAGAACAAAAAATTTCTCCTCAAATTACGATGTCCAAACTAATTGCGGATTAAAAAATTCAGAGCTTTCTGTTATGATTGATATCAGCAAAAAAAAACCAAATAATCAGCCCATTTCATTATCAAAAATCTTAGGTAAAAGCACTATTCTAGCACTAATCTTAACGGTGCCATCACTTTCGATCTTTTTAGGAATTTACTATAGTTATGGAAATCTTTTGGTTGCCGCTATTGTAGGTTTTGGGATTCATTTTGTAACATTAGCTTTTGCAGGAAAAATCTCAAGGTTTCTTGCCGAAAGATGGAATGAAAACTAGTGAATATGTTTTACCAATTGGTAGAATTAGGTAAAAATTTTCAAAAAATAGAATAAAAAGGAAAAAAGGGTTGAGGTTTTTACTCGTTAACGTATGCTCGTTCGCCGTGTTGTGCGAGATCTAAGCCTATCTCCTCTTCTTTTGGAGTGACTCTGATTCCGCCAGGCCATACTGCATCCATGATCTTAAGGATTACAATAGTGACAGCAAATGCGTATGCAATCGAAACTGCTGCTCCGATAATGCTAATGGCTTGTTGTTCCATTCCTTCTGGTGTTCCGGTCCAAGCACCAATACCATCGCCAGTGTCCCAAATGTGAGGACTAGCTAGTGTACCGGTTAGTATTGCACCTGTAAGACCACCAATTCCGTGAATGCCCCAAACATCTAGTGCATCATCCCATCTACGTGCATTCTTGAATGATACTGCACCATAACAAACTGTTCCAGCTGCTATGCCGATGATGATTGCTGCCATAGGTCCTACCCAACCAGATGCTGGTGTGATAGCTACCAATCCGGCAACTGCTCCTGATGCTGCGCCAACTACGCTTGGTTTTCCAGTATGAGCCCAAGACATAAGGACCCATGTTACTGCTGCCATGCCTGTTGCAGTGTTTGTTACCGTCCATGCGCTTACGGTGATCCCGTCTACCATTACTTCACTTCCTGCGTTAAAGCCAAACCATCCAAACCATAGAATGGATGCACCCAAAACGACCATTGGAATATTGTGAGGTTCCATTGGAATCTTACCATATCCTAATCTTCGTCCAAGGATTAAAGCTCCTGCTAACGCAGAGAATCCTGAAGAAATGTGTACTACAGTACCACCTGCAAAGTCAAGTGCATAGCTTGGTGACAGATCTGGATCGAGGTCTAGTGCTCCTCCTCCTATGTATCCGCCTCCCCATACCCAGTGGGCAATAGGGTCATAAACGAATGTTCCCCATAGAAGAACAAAGATTACTAGAGCGCTGAATTTGATCCTATCAATTAATCCACCAATGATTAGTGCTGGTGTGATTATGGCAAATGTTGCTTGGAACATTGCAAACAATTGATGAGGAACAGTTCCGGGCCATCCCTGACTACACTCTTCGGCATCCACCATTGCATTCATTTGGTAAGCTGCTGACCACGTATCTGCACATGGTCCTACTTCTCCTAATGGAGCATAGTGTGAAACCTGATTAAAGCCGGCGTATTGTAATGATCCCATAAACATATTGGCATCATTATCGATTGGTCCAAAGGCAAGTGAGTATCCCCACAAAACCCATTGCACTGACATTAGACCCATGACAATCAAAGTCATGCCAAGAACATTGACGATGTTCTTTGATCTAGCTAATCCTCCGTAGAAGAATGCTACTCCAGGGGTCATAAAGAGTACAAGAGATGTTGCGGTAAGCATCCATGCTGT
>JBFJMG010000034.1:0-9295 GCA_041634015.1 Nitrosopumilaceae archaeon | reverse complement strand
GTAATGGACGATAGATCTTTTGGAGCAACTATCAACACAGGAAGCAGTCTAATGAAATTAGATGGGACTTACATAATTCGAGTACAACATGGTTCACAGGGAATTAACAATAAGGTGCTTGTTCAACTGACAGGTGGCGAACCTGGTGTAGGTCAACCTTCAAGAACATGTCAACCAAATGAAGTATCCTTCTCAGGCAACTGTGTACCTGTTTCAATTACTGGAGGCTCAGTTACTGGTGCATCTATTGATACAAAAACAAAATCCATGAAAGTGAGGATTATGTCAACAGAAGATGGTTCAATCACATTAACTCCAAGCAGTTCTGTGATTAGTGGAATATTCATGGTTCTAGTAGATGGACAAGAATGGGACGATGTAGAGATAAACGGTAACCAAGTTACTGTAATGTTCCCAGCAGGTACTGAACAAATCGAGATAATTGGTACTTTCGTAATTCCAGAGTTTGGCGCAATTGCAGCCTTGATTTTGGCAGTGGCAATCATATCAATAATTGCTGTTTCTGCAAAAACAAGACTTAGTATAATGCCAAAATACTAACTCTTTTTTCCTTTTTTCAACTTGATACTTTACTAAGGTAATAGTAAAGGAAATATAGAATCATACGTCAAACGAGTCGTGATTCGGAAATTCGTTGTAATGTTAACAATTTTATTTTTTATAATTACCTTATCCCCTGTTTTTGCACAAACTCAGTCTTTGATTTCAATTTCAACATCTGAAAGTTCTTATCAAAGCGGTGATACTGTTTTTATTTCTGGCAAAGTAAAATCGATTATTGCCGACACCCCAATTCTAATTCAAATCATTGTTGAAGGAAAATTTGTCGACATAGCCCAAATACTTCCTGCACAAGACGGTACATTCACGCATACGGTGATTGCTTCAGGACCTCTTTGGATTAAAGAAGGACAATATACGGTGAGGGCAACGTATGGGCAGGGAAATGTGGCAGAGGTTTTCTTTAATTTTTTGACAAAAAAATCAACGCAGGAAACCTCCAAAATTTTTGAAGTCGATGCCGGGAGTTCAGGAACTTTTGATATTAAATATACAATTCAAGGTGCAGCGATAAAAGATATCGTAGTAGATTCTCGTATTTTTGCCATAGTTGTTTTAATTGAAACTGAGGATGATGGCACTCTAATTCTGGATTTACCAAGAAAATCATTTGATGCAAAAAAATCCAATGGGGCAGATGACACATTTATCATTTTAATAGACGGAATTGAAGTGCCCTATGAAGAGACTTCAACCACCGCTGATTCAAGAACCATTTCCATCGAATTTGAGGAGGGCGATGAAGATATCGAGATAATAGGCACTTTTGTAATTCCAGAATTTGGTACGATCGCCATCTTAATTCTAATAGTAGCAATTATCTCCATAATTGCTTTAACTAGATACAAAAATGCTTCAATGAGTCTAATCAAGAACTTTTAGTTCAGAATTTGTATTTTTCCCTCATAGGAGATACCTGACGTAGTTCTGAGATTATTTTTTTTAATGTTTTGATGGTGTCATCTATTTCTTCTTTTGAATTAAAAATTCCTAAACTTAGTCTTAAGGATCCTTCTATCTGCTCATGATCAAGGCCCATAGCTTTTAAAACATGTGATGCTCGTTGGCGGTTGACAGAACAAGCAGAGCCCGTAGAGGCTGCTATACCATGCTCATCTAATTTTAATATCAAATCCTCACCCTTTACTCCCAAAAAAGTTAGGTGTATATTGTTTACAAGGCGTTTATCAGAATCTCCGTTAAGTTTTACGTGAGGTATTTCATTTTGTATTTTTGCTATTAGATGATTCCTTAGTTCTTTCATATGTTCCAAATTCTTTTTTAAATTCAGTCTTGCAAGTTCAGCAGCTTTTCCAAATCCAATAATGCTAGCCACGTTCTCAGTACCTGACCGGAAGCCCTTCTCTTGTCCTCCTCCAAGAATTATAGGATTAATTTTTACTCCCTTGCGGATAAAAAGTGCCCCAACACCCTTTGGACCATAAATTTTATGTGATGATACGGACAATAAATCAACTCCAATTTCTTTAAGATCTATTGGAGTTTTTCCTAATGCTTGGATTGCATCAGTATGAAAAAGAATCTTTTTTTCGTTACATATTTTGGCCAACTCTGCGATAGGTTGGATAGTACCCACTTCATTATTTGCCCACATTATACTAACAAGACAAGTGTCTTCTGAGATTGACTTTTCAAGATCAGAGGGGTTAATCAAACCACGATTATCAACAGGCAAATAGATTATTTGGTACCCATCGTCCTCTAGTCGTTTACAAGGTTCTAACACAGCATCATGCTCAATGGATGAAGTAATAATCCTCTTACCTCTGTTTGCCGAAGCCACCCCCGAAATTGCAGTGTTATTGGATTCTGTACCTCCAGAGGTGAAGAAGATTTCTTCAGGTAGGCAATTAACTAATTCTGAAATTCTTTTTCTCGAGACTTGAATCCCTGTTGATGCACGGCGTCCAACTGTATGAATCGAGGATGGATTTCCATAGGCTTCCTTGAGAAAAGGCAGCATTTCCTCAAAAACATCGTCGTGAATTGCTGTAGATGCAGCATTATCCAAATATATCAATCAGAAATCACGTTTATTTTTCCGGGTCGATATCCTTCAGGATCAACAAAAATTGAGACAAATCCCAAAAATTTTAATTTTGATTTAATTTTTTCTAGTTTTGCCCCATCCTCTAAAAGTTTCATTTCATTTTTTCCGACCTCTATTTTTGCATGTCCCTCAAAATCTCTGACCCTAATTTGCTTGACTTTGGTGAGTTGTTTTACAATATTTTCTGCTATCTCTATTCTTTGTAATTTTTCAGCTGTCACTGGAGAGCCCCAAGGGATTCTTGAGGCCAAACAAGAATTGGAAGGTCGATCATAAATTGAAAGTTTAGCCGCACGTGCTTCTCTTCTCACATCATTTTTGGTAAACCCCGTTTCGACAAGCGGACTCTTGATTCCATTTTCTCTCAATGCCGTAATTCCTGGACGAAAATCACCCAAATCATCTAAATTTGTACCATCAACAATCACCTTAATTCCAAACTCTTTTGCAATTTTGATTAGATGAAAAGAAAGTTCAGATCTACAATGATAACAACGGTTTTGATCATTGCGGACAAAATTAGCATTTTCCAATTCATTGTAATTTACTAATATCTGGCGAATTCCAATTTCATGGCAAACCTGTTTGGAAGTATTTAACTCATCTTGTGCCAGGGTCTTGTAGTCAGCAGTCACTGCAATTGCCGAGCCCTTTAGTTGTTGATAAGCAGCATAGGCAACTAAGGCACTATCGACTCCACCTGAAACTGCAATCAAGGCTTGATTTTTATTTTTAAACCAATCAATTAGATCTCCAATTTTTGCCATTATACTTCACGTTTTTTTAACTCATTTCGAATTAATTCTTCGCTTTCCCGAAAAGATTTCTTCAACGAATTGGATACTAATTTAATGTCATCTGATTCAATTTTAAAATTCTGCATGTCTTGTTTGGTTGATTTTAATCGAATTGAAAAGTGTTGATTTTCTAAGGTTATGTCATATTTTTTAGAAAATCTAGGTACAATAAATCGCTCAGAAGTTCTAACTCTCACTCCTAATGTTCCCGTTTCTTTGATTAAAAGATCCATTATGAGGTTCATCTTACTAGAATCACAGATTATTGAAACTAGATGAGTCGGCCTACCCTTTTTTGTAAGACCACTTGTAACTGTAATATCCTTTGCTCCTTGTCCAATAATTTTTTCAATCAAATTACCAATTACTTCTCCGGAAACATCATCTACGTTTGTATCTAAGATTTTTACGTTGTCTCTATAGTATGTATCATTTTTCTTCCCTTGAACAATTTTAAGTACATTTGAAAAGTTCTCAAATTCTTTTTTGCCGGCCCCATATCCAACTGATTTTACTATAAGTGGAGGATAAAATTCTGAATAAGTAGTTACTAGGTTGACTAGCATCGTGGCACCTGTTGGAGTAGTAAGCTCCTCCTTTGCCTGACCACCAAAAATAACGATTTCTGAATTTTTAAAAATTTCTAGAATTGCACTAGCTGGATTGGATGTGGTGCCGTGAGAAAAGGAAAGAGTTCCCCCACCTACTGCTACCGAAGTGCTTATAATTTCCTCGTCAAAGAAATTTAAATCATCAAGGGCAATAGCTGTCCCAACTATATCGACCACAGTATCAATGCTAGCAGCCTCATGAAAATGAACTGAATCCTCAGGAATGCCATGAATTTTTGACTCGGCTGCAATGAGGGTTTTGATGCTAGCATTTGAAAAGTTTTTTGCATTTTCTGATAAACCAATTCTTTCCACTAATTTTTTTATACATTCTTGAATTTCAATTCCCTTACGTTCTCTGATTTTTTCATCAAAATTAAGAATCAATTCAGTTGCTTCAATTCCATGTTTTGTAATTTTTTTAAATTCAATTTTTGTAATCTCAGTGTCGTCTAAAATTTTGTTGATTTGTAATAATCCATCTATTATTTTTTTTTTATTTGCACCGAGATCAACCAAACAGCTTAGTAACATATCTCCAGAAATTCCAGCAATCTGAGAATCAACTACTATAACCATAAAATCAAATTTGCCTAAAATGCATATAAATTCTGTTAAAGTTTTTGAAAATTTTCATTAGGTTTAATTATTGATTATCTTGACCGCTCAACATGATTACGATTATTGGTGCGGGTAAAGTTGGAGGCGACGCTGCAATGTTTTCGGCATTGAAGAAATTAGATGACCAAATTCTCTTGTTAGATATTGTTGAAGGTTTACCCCAAGGCGAAGCAATGGATATCAACCACATGCTTGCAGAGCAAGGAAATGATGTTGAGGTCAGAGGCTCAAATGATTATTCCGAAATGAAGGGTTCAGACATTGTTGTAGTTGTTGCAGGATCAGGAAGGAAACCAGGGATGACTAGAATGGATTTACTAAAAATTAACGCAGGAATAGTAAAGTCAGTGGTTGAAAATATTAAAAAATATGCAAATGATTCAATGATAATACCTGTAACTAATCCTTTAGATCCAATGGCTTACATAACCTACAAAGTTTCAGGTTTTGAAAAAAATCGCATTTTTGGAATGGGGGGAATGTTAGATCTTTCAAGATTTAAGCAGTTTATTCATGAAGCATCCGGTTTTTCTAGGGAATCAATTAGAGCACTAGTAATTGGCGAACATGGTGAAAACATGTTGCCCCTTGTTAGATTTTCCTCAGTGTCAGGAATACCATTACCATCACTATTATCGAAAGAAAAACTCGAGGAATTAAAGCAGAGTACAAAACAAGTTGCGGCCAAGGTAATTGAATTAAAGGGTGCAACGGTGCACGCACCAGGAAATGCGATTTCATCAATTATTGATTCGGTCGTGAATAATAGAAAACAGTTAATCCCTGTAGCCACATATCTAGATGGCGAATATGGTCAGTCTGATGTAACAATTGGCGTACCAGCGATTATTGGTAAAAATGGTGTTGAAAAAATTGTAGAATTAGATTTAGATGTTGAAGAAAAAGAGGCATTTAACAAAGGCATTCAAAGTGTAAAAAATGCCATCTCCACCATTCAACTGTAACTATTTATCCAAAAAAAATTCTACCCTATGCCATGGAATTAGATGAAATTCTAGAATCATTGCAAAAAGGAAATCTTTCGATTCCCAAAGCAAAAAAATTGTTATCATTATATTCTATAGAAAAGATTGAAGATTTTGCACAAATTGATTCAGAGAGGAAAAAAAGAAGAGGAATACCAGAGGTAATTTACGGTGAAGGAAAAAAGATAGACGAAATAAAAAAAATCATTCTCAAAATCCTCAAAAAATCTAACCATGTACTCATTTCCAGATTAAACAAAAAGGATTATTTGAGCATAATCACTTTCGCAAAAAAAAATAAAATTCGATTGGAAAAGGGAAAAAACTCTACATCGTTATTGCTATACAATCATCCCATTAAAAAAAATCGTGGAAAAGTTGGAATAATTACTGCAGGAACATCCGATATTGGGATAGCTGAGGAAGCTAGATTGATGTGTGAGGCAATGAATTGTTTCTGTTTTTGTAGTTATGATGTAGGAATTGCAGGAATGCACAGAATATTCCCAGTAATAAAAAATATGATCAAAAATGATGTCGATGCAGTGATAGTAGTAGCAGGTATGGAAGGGGCATTGGCTACAATAGTATCGTCTTTGATTAACGTTCCAGTGATAGGTGTTCCAGCCTCTGTTGGTTACGGTTATGGGGAAAAAGGAATTGCAGCATTGGCTTCAATGTTACAAAGTTGTGCTCTGGGTTTAGCAGTAGTTAATATTGACAATGGGATTGGGGCAGGGGCAATTGCATGCAACATTGCCAATAGAGTAAATCACAAACCTACCTCAAGAAAATAAATTCCATAATTTTCTGAAGGTATTATGGGAATTTGTTTATTAAAAAAATAAAAAAAGCATGGAAATCTCGCAAATGATATATAGAATACTGAGTTGAGAGGGATAACTTTGTCAGGAAAACGTGTTGTTTTAACCGCCGATCGAAGCCTTATGACGAATTACAGGGGAAATTTCCTTTATGGATTTATTGCGTGTGGACCCTATGAAGTTCTACCAGAATGGGTTTTTGACAAAGTTTTTTGTCCCCCAGTAGAAACTGACAAAGAAACAGGGGAGGCCAAGGTTGCACAAGTGGGTCTTAGACGAGTTGAAAGTGCACTTTTACAAGGTTACAAAAGGGATGAAGTTTTTGTGGCAAATCCTGATTATCTTCACAAAGCAATAGGTCCAGATACCAAAGTAGTCGGAATCAATGTTATGGATCCATTGGGAATGGCACCAGTTACCACTACAATGTCCCCTGAAAAATTATCATATGTCGCAATGAAATTCAAGAGAATGTGCGCAAGTATAATTCAGCTGAAAAAGAAATACAATTTTCAAGTTGTAGTGGGAGGAAATGGAGCATGGGAGTTAGCAAAAACCGATAGAATGAAGATCCATGGAATTGACACTGTGGTTGTAGGAGAAGCAGACGAACTAGCATTAGATTTGTTTAATGATTTAGAAAAAGGGGATGCTCCAGAGTTGATGCATTGTTTTGTGAAAAACATTCAAAATATTCCAATAATTGAGGGACCAACTGTTAATTCACTAATTGAAGCGATGAGAGGTTGTGGAAGGGGATGTGATTTTTGTGACGTAAATAAACGGTCAAAAAAAGATTTGCCACTGGAAAGATTGCAACATGAAGCAAAGATAAACTTGGATTATGGATTTGATTCAATTTGGTTGCATTCAGATGAAATGCTTTTGTACGGGTGTGATAACCGGGAATTTGTTCCAAACTTTGATGCCATAACTGACTTGTGGAGAGGTCTAAAAAGTCTAGGAGCAAATTTTATTGGAACAACCCATATGACATTTTCAGCAGTTGCAGCAGATCCAAAATTACTTTATGAAATTTCTAAAATTAATCAAATGCATGAAAGTGGTAGATGGTTAGCTACCAATCTGGGAATTGAAACTGTTGCCCCCAAAATGGTCAAAAAACATCTTGGTGTTAAGACCAAACCATTTGCACCAGAGGAATGGGGAAGTGTGGTAAGGGAAGGAGCAAGAATATTAAACAAAAACCACTGGTTCCCTGCTGCAACGATAATAATTGGTTGGCCAGATGAGACTCCAGATGATGTTCAAGATACCATTACAATGATGTCAGATTTTAGAGCAACTGATTTTCGAGGACTGGTAGCTCCATTACTTTACCAAGATTTCAGCGAAAAAAATTCAATGCATTTTGGAAACCTAAATGAAGCACAATTTACCCTATTTTGGAGATGTTGGGAAAATAATCTTCGAGTGATTAACGATATTATTCCAATAATTTTGAGGAATAAAACATACGGACCACCAATGAAGTTATTCATGTATGGTATTATCAAGGCTGGAAGTTGGGCGATTATGAGATATCTTAGAGGCCTATGTAAGGATCTCTTCAACGGACGAATGCCAGATGAAATTATTGAAAAGTATGCAAGAAGTAGATCAGTGACTGCACCAAAAATCGAAACTAAAAAACTATAAATTTTTTAGCGCAGAATCTGCGATTGTATTTCTCTTTGGAGTTATTGAAACAAAATAATTTTTATCAGCTCTTTCTATTGCTTCTACTTTTTTGTAATGTTTTTCCTTCATGTCAAACTCATAAATTCCTTCATCAAGAGAACCTTTTGCATATATCATTAGGTATGTATCACCTGTAGCTGGACTCAGAGGAATGAATGACATTACATATCCTTTGTAAGAATTAACTGGCATTGTGTTTTTCATCGGTGGAGCTGCTGCTGACATGTACATGAAAATATCCTCAACTGTTTCAAATTCCTCATATTCTATGTGCATGCAAATTCAAAAGTTTCGTGGTTATAATAAGTTAGAGTGTGTTGATTTATTTTTTTGATTTAAAGTGGCTGTGAATCTTAAATGCGACTGCAGTTGGGGCAGCAATGTATATGCCCAAATTAAGTGCAATCACGGAGATGCCGAATCCAAGTACTTGTGCTTCAGAACCCTCATCTGCAAGAGACATGATTGCTAGAGATGAGATCATTGGGGTTATCATGGTTTTGACAGCTTCTCGAAATATTGGATTTTCACGCTCCATGTCAGCAATAACTGGTGAGAATGAATAGTAAAATTCGTTAAAGCCAATCATAAATGAACTTCCTGAGGTGGTACTCATCAATGTGTTATCACGAACCTCTCTTAGAAATTGAACTTGTTGAGCTAATTCAGAACCATATGTTGCAGTAGCAATAAGGCAACCACCACCAGGTTTTGATGCAGTGTCAACTACACATTGACCGTTTTTGAGAACAGTTCCAGGTCCACATAATACCTCGGGTTCTGGTTCTGGCTCAGGTTCTGGCTCAGGTTCTGGCTCAGGTTCTGGCTCAGGTTCTGGCTCAGGTTCTGGCTCAGGTTCTGGTTGTGTCCCAGGATCTGTTTTAGGTGGAGGGGGAGGAGGGGTTTTACCCGAGCCTCCGGCAAATTCAAAAGTTGTTGATATTTTTTGTGGTCCATAATTTACTAAGACCTCATATTCTCCGCCAACTTTCCAAAGCGGTCCGTCAGCAATTAATTCAAATTCATAGGTACCATCTGATGCAGGCATCACTTGATTTACTGCAATAATATTTCCCTCAGAATTTACAACCCTAAGAGTAAT
>JBFJMG010000033.1:0-9363 GCA_041634015.1 Nitrosopumilaceae archaeon | reverse complement strand
TTGAATATCGTGACTATTTATGTTACAGTATAGATTCATCAATCACACGAAATTCATCTTAGAAAATCCCTGCAAGTTTTCGCAGGATTTCTTTTGGTTCTTTTCCAAAAACTAAAATCATTGCCTCTTTGCCCAAATCTCCTTTATGATAAATAATATCTGGTGCATCTTGCAAATTCTTTATCGAAGTTTTTACTCCCCATGAGACAGATGAATTTTCCTTATTTTTTATGGTAATCGGTTCC
The DNA here is from genome assembly GCA_041634015.1 of Nitrosopumilaceae archaeon. Classification (GTDB taxonomy): domain Archaea; phylum Thermoproteota; class Nitrososphaeria; order Nitrososphaerales; family Nitrosopumilaceae; genus JBFJMG01. The sequence continues at coordinate 9,118 of JBFJMG010000033.1, read as the reverse complement.
TGACCTCTGTTGTAGCTAGTTATCCTAAATTTTTTTTCTTCAAATTTTTTTAAGAATTTTTGATCAAATCTTATGTTTATTGCTGAACGGATTTGAGGAAATTTCTTATTTGTCTCCAAAACTGCTGAAGCCACATGTTTCGATCCACCGTACTTTAATTCCCCTGCAACAACAGTACTTTTTTCTGCCCTTACTATTCTTCCAGAAATTCCAAGAATATTTTTGAGCGACTTTGGATTATTTTTTGAAAAAACAAAATTTGTTTGGCATTCAGGTATGGCTTTGTAAATATTCTTTATTTTTTGAAGATGTAAAATTGCTGTTTCTAAATCTTTTTTGATTGGGTCCTCTTTAAAATTAGTGATTCTAATTCCTTTTCCGACTTTCTCAGAGTTTTTAATACTATTCCTCGCAAAATTTTTTGCAAATTTTACGGAATCTAAAATATTATTTTTCTTTGCAATTTGAACTGCCAGCGCAGCTGAGAAATTACAACCACTTCCATGGTTTTTAATTGATAGTTTTTTGCCAACCAAAAAATGTGCAGAATCATCAAATACAAAATCAAAAATTTTCCCCTTCTCAAATGTCAAACCAGTTATTACAACGTTTTTTGCCCCAAATTCTTTTAATTTGATTGCAGCTTTTTCCAAGTCTTTTTTGTTTTTTATTTTAAGACCAGTTAACGTTTGGGCTTCAGATAAGTTTGGAGTTGTTATTTCTGCAAGGGGCATGAGTAGTCTTCTATAGTCTGTGAGGGCATTTTTCAATAACAAATCCCCCTCTGTCGTCGATTTAATTACGGGATCTAAAATTACTGGTATCTGCAATTTTCGTAGTTTTTGATGGATGGCATTGATGGTTGGGGAATTGTAAACCATGCTTATTTTTATTGCATCAATTACAAAGTCAGAAAAAATTGAATCTATTTGGTTTTTTATCATTGTGGGGGAAACAGGTTCAACTTTAGAAAATTTTTGAGTATTTTGACTAGTTATGGCAGTTACTATTGTTAATCCATAAGTCCCTAGTTGAGAAAAAGTTTTGACGTCGCTTTGAATTCCAGCACCTGAGGATGGATCAGAGCCACCTATTGTTAAAATATTCATGGTTATCTCAGGATTTTGTACTTTATTTTCTAATCTAATTCTTTTGGGTTGAGATTTTACAAATTGCCTTTTGATTTTATTTTCTTATTTAAGGAATAACCATTGTTTAAATTCGACAAGATTGTATTGTAATTCATGGGTACCCAAATGAGTGCAGCAAGAAGGGGAGTTGTCACCGATGAAATGAAACAAGTAGCAAGAGACGAAGGTGTAAGCACCGAATGGCTTTTGCCCAAAATTGCGAAAGGTTCGATAATTATACCAAGTAACAACATCCGACCACAAAAAATTCACAATGTTGGAATCGGAAAAGGAATGAAAACCAAAGTCAATGTTAACATTGGTACTTCAACTCTAAATGTAAATTTGGAAGAAGAAGTTGAAAAGGCCAGAGTTGCTGTAAAGTATCACGCCGACACAATGATGGACCTTAGTGATGGTGGAGACGTTGGAATGATAAGGCGTAAGCTATTAGATGTTGCACACATTACATTTGGAACTGTTCCAATTTATGAGGCATATAATCACGGAGTTGAAAAATACAAAAATCCCCTAAATTTAACAGAGGATGATTTTCTAAAAGCCTTTGAAAATAATGTAAAAGATGGGGTAGATTACACTACTATCCATTCTGGAATCACAAAGGAGATTGCAAAGAGAATTCTCAAAGTCCAAAGGTACGGGGGAATCGTAAGCAAAGGTGGCACAATTACGGCTGCATGGATGTTAAAATATGATAAAGAAAATCCATACCTCACACACTTTGATTATCTAATTGAACTGGCAAGAAAATATGATGTTACGTTTAGCTTGGGAGATGCCTTAAGGCCCGGCTCTATTCTTGATTCACACGATGAGCTTCAGGTACAAGAAATGATCAACGTTGCTCAATTAACCAAAAGGGCGCATGAAAAAGATGTACAGGTGATGGTAGAAGGACCTGGACATGTTCCATTAAATGAAGTTGCAACAAATGTTAGGCTGGCAAAATCACTTATTGGCGATGTTCCATACTATGTATTAGGACCGCTAGTTACTGATGTGGCATCTGGGCATGATCACATTGCAAGTGCAATCGGAGCTGCAGTATCTGCAAGTGAGGGTGTGGATTTATTGTGTTACTTGACTCCTTCTGAACATCTCGCTTTGCCAAACGCTGCTGAGGTAAAAGCTGGCTTGATAGCTTATAGAATTGCAGCGCATGCAGGAGATTTGGTAAAGATTCGCGATAGGGCAATTAAATGGGACCAAGAGATGACTGAGGCCCGCCGAACACTAGATTGGGAAAAACAATTGGCATTATCAATAGACCCAGAAGAGGCTGCCAAAATTCATTCAAGAACTGGTCAGCACCCAGGAAATAATGTCCCATGTACCATGTGTGGTGGCGCTTGTGTCTACGTTATGCTACCGCAGCAACGAAAATACGAAAAAGAAAACCAAAATCTACAACAAGTTGAGTAGAACTTTATCTAAACTTGGAACTGTTTTAAAATTTTTTAACTCTTCTTTATCTATCCATTTGAATTCCGAATTTTCCCAGTTTAGTTTGATTTCTGAAATTTTTGCCTCAAATAAAAACGGGTAGATTTCCCATTCATGGTTTTGATATTGAGGTGAGGAGACATTCATCTTCTGTGCTCGTTTTAGCAGGCTAACTTGATCTTCTGGCATGCCAATCTCCTCGAAGATTTCAATTTTTGCTCTTTTTATGGGATCCTCATTTTTCTCAATAATTCCACTAATTGCTGCCCAAAGTTCTTTCATTGATTTGACTTTGTTGCTTCTTTTTAAAAGCAAAATTTTTCCATTATTAATAATAAAGACTGTTACAATTTTTGTAGAACGCATCTTTGCTATTTTTTATCAACGGCACTTGCCATAGATGTCATTTTTTTATAGGATGCTTCCAGATTAACATTCTTTGCTAGTCTTTCTTGGCACGCCTTGATGTAAGCAATCACTTCTTCTGTCTTGCCTTCCTGAACATCTGTTAATAGTCTCCCAAAGTCTTTCCAGAATTCTTCTCCTGGCCTTCTGATCTCCGGATTTGAAATTATTGTCTCTATTAATTCAGGAGATTCAGTCATTATGCTTTCAGCGAGAAGTTTTTGAATTTTAAAAGTGGTTCCCGACATTTTTTCTGTAAGAACAATTTTTTCATCCTTTGAGACTATGCTTGCAAATACTAGATTAACGAGATGAGTAAGACCCAAAATAAGTGCAATTTTTTTATCGTGTTCAGCTCCATCTATTGTAACAAAATTGGCTCCGGGAAAAAGAGATTTTGCAATTGTAAGCTCTTTTTTTGCATCCTTTACTGGAATGGAGATTATATTTTGCCCTTTGGTCTTTTTCACACCTGGTCCAAACATGGGATGAAGACAGACAGGATTAATTTTTGCGGGAATTTTTGAAAGTGCAGAAAGTGTTTTTGATTTCTGTGATGAAATTTCTACAAGATATGTTCCACGTTTCATCTCTTTTGCAATTAATCTGATGATTTCCGGAGTTCTCTTTGTTGGAGTACATAAAATCACATAATCTGCATTCAAAATTGAACCCACCAGAGAATCTGATTTTACCACTGATTTTCCCGCAATTTTTGCCTCTGCATCATATCCTGTAACCTCATAACCACTTCCGGAGAAATATTTTACAAACCATTGGCCCATTTTTCCACCAGCGCCAAGAATAGTAATTTTTTTTGCCATTTTCATTAATCCTTTAGAGTATCATTTAGTATTTTCATGCCCTCCATTAGTGTCTTTTCGTCTTGGCATGCTGAAATTCTAATGAAGTTTCTATAATCTCCAAATCCCTCCCCTGGAGCGACTGCAAGTCCTTTTTCTAACATATCATTTGCAAATTTAATTCCATCAAAATTAGGTTTATTGACTCTTGCAAAAATGTACATTGCACCATTTGGTTCAATAAATTCTAGACCTGCTTCTCTGGCTTTTGGAATAAGTGATTTTATTCTATTTTCAATAATTTGCGAATTTTTTGTGGTATCTGCATCTAGCGATTTCATTGCAACATATTGGATTGGCTCAGAAACATTTGTCAGACACAATGCATGCAGTTTTGCCATTTTTTCAATTATTTCTTTTTCTGCAATCGCATAACCAATTCTAAATCCGGTCATTGAATGTGATTTAGAAAATGACTGCGTAATGATTGATTTTTTGTAGTTGTATTCTAAAACACTCTTCCAATCATCGTATGCATAATCAGAATAAATTTCATCACTTAGAACATAGAGATCATGTTTAATTGCAATCTCTAAAATTTTGTCTTGTAATTTTTGCGGTAGTATCTTACCTGTTGGATTGTTTGGAAAATTCAGTGTAATCATTTTTGTATTGGAATTAATCGATTCTTCTATCTCTGAAATTGAGGGCTCCCAACGATCCTCTATGGTTGTTTTAATTGTCCGCACCTTAATGCCCGCATTTAGTGCACAGTCTTTGTATGCGGGCCACGCAGGCTCTATTACAATGATTTCATCTCCTGGATCAAGCAGGGTACTAATTGCTGAATAAATTGCAAACCTTGCACCAGGACTTATTATAATATTTTCTGGTGTGATATTACAGGAAAACTTTTTTGAAACAAACTCTGACAGTTTTTTCCTAAACTCAGGTAAACCATTTACTTGACCATACCTAACAAAACCCATATCAAAGACTTGTTCGAGTGATTTTTTTACTATTGATGGGGGCATAAAGTCTGGCTCTCCAACTTCCATGTGAATGATTTTTTTCCCTTGCTCTTCTAGGTGCTTTGCTTTGCGAAAAATTGACAGATGAGTTTGTTTGTCTCCCGATTGAATCTTAACTGATTCATTTAAAAGAAAATTTAAGAATTTAGTGCCAACTGAAACATCGAGGTCCAATTCTTTGCACAAGGAAACAACTTTACTCCTAAGGTTTCCCTCTCGCAATTCATCAGTAACACTTTTGCCGAGATCTTTTTTGATTTCTCCTATCTCCTTTGAGACCTGCATTCTTTTTTTTAATAACTTTAGCATTTCCAGAGTAATTTTTTCAATCTCATCTCTTAATTCGTTAATGTCGGGCATTCTTCTATAACACTGGTTTAATGAAACCGCCTTGTAAAGCAGTATCTGCAATACTTAGAGATACCAGTGAATCAACTACTGGCGGCGCCCTTGGAACGACACAAGGATCGTGTCTGCCTTTTACTTGTAAAACCGCAGACTTTTTGGTTTTGATATCCACAGTATCTTGTTTCTTTGAAATAGATGATGCGGGTTTGAATGCAACGCGCATTACAATTGGCATGCCATTTGATATTCCTCCCAAAATCCCACCGGAATTGTTTGTTTTTGTAATTATCTTTCCTTTCTTCATTACGTAAAGATCATTGTTTTCAGAACCAAAAGTTTTTGCTCCTTCAAAACCAGAACCAAATTCCACGCCTTTGACAGAAGGAATTGAAAAGATTGCCCTACTAATTTCGGATTCCAATGAACCAAAGATTGGCTCTCCTAGTCCTACTGGAAGATTTGTGGTTATTGACTCAATGACCCCTCCTAATGAATCTCCATTTTTTCTAGCCTCAAGAATTGCGGATTTCATTTTATCTGAGGTATTTTTATCTGGACACCTAACATCGTTTGAATAAATTGATTTGATCATTTTTGAAGAGAACTCTTTATTCATCTTGATTTTGCCAATTTGCATAGTGTATGAATGAGTTTGAACCCCAAGTGTTTTTTTGAGCAGTTTTCTTGCAATTGCCCCTCCCATTACATGGGTGGCAGTTAATCTCCCAGAAAATCTCCCTCCTCCTCTATAATCATTAAACCGATTGTACTTTACCATCGCAGTATAATCCGAATGACCAGGTCTTAGCTTTGTTCTTAGATTCTCATAACTTCTAGAATCTTGATCCTTATTCCAAATCACCATTGCAATAGGTGCTCCTGTGGTATAACCGCGAAAAACACCTGAAATGATATCGACTATATCTCCTTCCTTTCTTTGTGTTGTAATTTTGGACTGGCCAGGTCTTCGCAAGTTCAGCATTGGTTGAATATCTTTTTCATCCAATTCCAATCCAGCTGGACAACCATCAAGAACGGCTCCCACACATTTGCCATGACTTTCCCCAAAACTTGTTAGGACTAGTCTCTTACCAATTGAACTGCCTGACAATAACTAAGAAAACTATACCGATGCTTATAATTCCTACCAACGAGAAAACAAAGCCTTTGCAAAGCTTTCTGCTCTAGAATATCTGTTTTCTACTTCCTCCCAATTTACAACATTCCACCATGCTGCAATGTAATTGGGTCTCCTGTTTTGGTACTTTAGATAGTATGCATGCTCCCAGACATCGCATCCCAACAATGGAATTAATTCCTGTGTAACAGGACTATCTTGGTTTTCCATTTGTGCATATTCAACTTTTTTGGATTTTGGATTAAAAACAAGCCAACCCCATCCACTTCCCTGGAGTGTTGCAGTCTTATTTGAAAATTCTTGTTTAAAATTATCAAAACTGTTAAATGATTTTACAATCGCATCTGCCAGTTTTCCACTTGGTTCCCCTCCTTTACCAGGGCCCATACTGGCCCAAAACATTTCGTGGTTGGTGTATCCGCCACCATGAAAATTAAGCGCACTTCTGAATTCTGGTTTTACTTGATCTAAATCTGCTAAAAGAGTTAGAATTCCTTTATCCTGATTTTCTTCAGTCATTTTTTCCCAAACGTCATTGAGACCATTAGTATATGCTTGATGATGTTTGGCATGATGAATCTCCATTGTTTGAGCATCAATGTAGGGTTCTAAGGCATCGTAGGCATATGGCATATTTGGAAGATCGTGCTCTGGCATACTACTTGTTTATTTTAAATCCGTTATTATCTTTATGGTATATTCAACAAGAATTTTTAAAATAAATCATCTGTGCTTATCAGAAAATCTTCAACTGGAAAATTTTCAAGATCAATTGATTGCTTCTTCGTTTTCTGCACCAGTTGCTATGTCAATAGCTCTTAAAACTGGATAAACAAAAATTTTTCCCATCTTTGAATTTTCTTTAACAATCTTGATTACTTCTTCTTCTTTTGAATCTGGCACTATGACTTGTAACATGTATTTATTTCCGAATTGAGGTCTAAATACCTCAGTACCTTTTGAAGCATGTATTTCAGGAGGTGGGTTTTTTCCCCTACCTCTTTTTTTTGTTACAGTTAGACCTCCCACGGGAATTTTTTTCAAACCCTCACTTATTGCCATCACATCATTTTTGCCTATAACAATCTCTATCTGTATCACGAGATGTATTGAAAACGAAATTGGTAAAATATCTTAGCCTTAATTTCACGCCTGATTACTAATTTTGAAAATATCCTTTAATTTATTAAAGGTCTAAACTTTGAACGACAAACGTGCCAATAGATTCTGGAGATACCGCATGGATGCTAGTTGCTGGAAGCTTGGTATTGTTAATGATTCCCGCCTTGGGGCTTTTTGAGTCAGGTCTGTTACGAAAAAAGAATACGGTTTCAATTTTTATGCAAATATTTTTTGGCCTTGCGCTTTTGAGCGTCATGTGGTTTACTTTTGGTTTTAGCGTGTCATTTGGCGAAGATACTGCGGGCCTAGCAGGAAATTTTGATTGGATATTTCTAAAAGGTGTTCCCTGGGATGAACCACTTGAGCAATATGCTCCAACTATTCCTGGAGTGTTGTTTGTCAAATTCCAGTTAATGTTTGCAGCCATAACTCCACTATTACTAACTGGAACGATTGCAGAACGAATGAAATTCAAATCATTCATTATTTTTATTATTGCCTGGTCTGTCTTCATTTACTATCCTTTAGTACATTGGGTTTGGGGTGGTGGATGGCTAGCAGAACTTGGAGTGGCTGATTTTGCTGGAGGAATAGTCATTCACACCAGCGTAGGAATGGGTGCTTTAGCTGCTGCTCTAGTTTTGGGTAGGAGACGAAACTATGGACCAACAATCATGGTTCCTCATAGCATTCCATTGGCAGTATTAGGGTCCTCTCTTTTGTGGTTAGGCTGGTTTGGGTTTAATGCAGGAAGTGCGTTGGCTTCTGGCGGTGTTGCAGGAAACACAGTAATAGTTACGCATCTTGCCTCTTCAGTTTCAGCATTAATTTGGGCAGGTCTTTCATGGAAGAGAACAGGAAAACCCTCTGTTGTAGCTGCAATCAATGGAGCAATCGCAGGTCTGGCAGGAATCACTCCTGCTTCTGGATTTGTAAGTGTCGAGCATTCCTTTATCATCGGAATTGCAATCGGACTAGCATCATATTACGGAGTCGTACTATTCAAAGACAAATTAAAAATTGATGATGCACTTGATGTCAGCTCTGTTCATGGTGTTGCAGGAATAATTGGCGCATTAGCAATTGGAATTTTTGCAAGTTCTATGATTAACCCCTCGGGCCCAGATGGATTGCTCTTTGGAAATCCTGATCAAATGCTAATTCAAGGATTTGGTGTGGGAATTGCAAGTGTTTTAGGGTTTGGTGGTACGTGGATTATCATGCAAATACTAAAGCGTACGATTGGAATTAGGGTTGATGCCGAGTCTGAAGATGTTGGATTAGATATTAGCGAACACGCCGAATCTGCATATTCTGATGAGGAGGAGTTTAAATTAGATCACGATGAAGACTTGGAAAAAGATAAGAAATGACTATACATCAAGAATTACTTTCAAGCCACATTTCTTCATTTCTGATATGAAATTAGGATAAGAAACACTTGCAGACTCGTAATCCGTAACAATGCAATTTCCTACATATGTGCCAGCTATACAAAAAGCCATGAATAATCGATGATCGTGGTGCGAGTTTAACTGGGCTCCTTGGATTTGTTCTCCACGTCTTAGGTCCAAACCATCCTCATCTTCTATCACTTTAATTCCAATTTTTGCCAATTCCGAGGCAAGAATTGCGATTCTATCTGTTTCCTTAAAGCGCGCATGCTTTACATTTACT